>DAIUBX010000018.1:0-13005 GCA_036846465.1 Bernardetia sp. | reverse complement strand
CACTGATTATCAATCCAGAACTGGATGTTCCAGAAAAATATATGGCTATTGATAGAGAAGGAAAATTACAGCCTATAAAGCGAAATTTACGTGCAACTTCTACTATTACAGCCTATAAAATAAATATGGGTTCTTCAGCAGTAGCTCGTCATCGAATTATTCGTGAGATTACTCAAAAGCTCTATCAGGCTGCAACTGATTTATTAGAAGAAACGGTTCGTTATCCAACTCCATATACCCTTTTACAAAAATACTTTGAGCCTGTCTTAACAGAACTTAATACAATGGCAGCACAGCGAAAGCCACATGCCATGTTAGGTAAAAATATGCTCTTCAATTTTGAGTATTTTTTTATAGAGGAATGTGAAGATTTTGAGATTATGCGTGTCTTAGAGCAAGTCCAAATTCATTTTATAGAAACAATTACGCCTTTTACAAAAATTGATTTTCCAGAAGAACAACGAGCAAATGAAGATAATACACTGATTTTGGAATCTATGTTTATCAAAAATATACGTTGTTTTGACAAACTCTCTATTGATTTACCTCATATCAATACTAAAGAAAATATTACGCTCATTGTAGGAACAAATGGAACTGGAAAATCAACTATTCTGCAACTCATTGCTCTAGGTCTTGCTAATATTCCAAAACCTCCAATTAATTACGGTTGGGAAAATGTGATTCATGGAAACAAAGATGTAGGACATTTAGTGCTGCGTCTGCAAGGTTTTGGAGAGGAAATGAATATCAAATTTAAGATTGATAAAAATGGAGTAATGAATACGGGGAGTCACAGGCGTTATTTTGAAATGATACGTGAAAACTTATTAATTTTGGGATATAGCACAGGAAAAAGAGGAATGAAAAATTATGATTTTCAGCATCGCACTTTTGCGCCTATCGCTTCCCTATTTGGTGAAAATGGTTCTTTGAAAAGTGAAGATGAGCACAGTACTTATTTTTATATAGAAAATAATATTGAAGCTATTCGAAAAATAGTCAATCGTTTGTTAGCTCCTTCATTAGAAATGACTGAAAGTCAGCACGATGAAAAACTAGAACAAGGACTTTTAGGGTTGAATAAAGATGGCGATTTTATCTTTCAAACTTCGGCTGGAGAATCTCTTATTTCTGCTATGTCAGATGGTTTTCAGACAGTTTTTAGTTGGATTTTGGATTTGTGTGTACGAGCCATTCAGCATCCTTTTGACTTGGACAATCCAGAAAGCATACAAGCCATTGTCTTGATTGATGAAATTGATGTTCATTTAAGTCCAAATTTACAGCGTACACTTATTCCTCGCCTTTCAGAGGTATTTCCTAATACTCAATTTTTGATAGGAACACAAAGTCCTTTTATGATTCAATCAATGGCTGCTAATAATGTAATTTCTCTAGAATGGGAAGATGAGCGTATTATTGCTCATCCTCTTTTGATGGAAGGAATGCCATGGGCTTGGACAATCAGCGAAATTTTGGCTCGTTTGTTAGGAAATGTGACCGAAATATCACCTATTATGGATGATTATTTGACTGAATTATCACAAGCGATTGGAAAAAATGACAAACTTTATGCAGAGCGATTGTATCTAAAAGTAAAAAATGCACTTCCCAAACTAAGTCCGTATCACGAATATTTAGAAATTATCGCAAAAGACTTTTTTAAATAATTATTAACGCTAAATGGTTAATGGTAAATGAATAAAATTACTTTTTGCATTTCTAATTCCTATTCATTTACCATTAACAATTTACCATTAATACAAAAATTCTTTTTGATTGAGTAAATAACTTTCGTTTACCCAATTGATAGCTCTATACTCATCATCAAACTTACGAATCCATTTGAAACCTTTTTCTTGAAGTTGTTTTTTGTTTTTTGAAAAAAAGGCAGTTATTTTTCCTTTTTGGTCTTCTGTGGCGATAAAAATCATTGAATTAGTGTTTTAAAAAAATTGAAGCACAAATGAGTAAGTATATATATTTGTTGTAGATAATTAGATAAAATTAAATCTTTTCAAAAAAATGTATCTTAGAGCATATTCTCTTACTTTGTCAGCTAAATTACTAACATATCCAATATACAAAATTTTATTTACTTTTGCAATTTATAACCAAATTAAATTTTAATTAACATCTCTTCATTCTTTCAAAACAATTATTTCGTATTAATTTTATATTTAAAAAAACCTATTTATTCTCTCGTCTTATCAAATTTCAAACTCCCCATTTTCTATGAAATTTCAAAAATTACTTTTTCTAGCTTTTTTTCTTCCTGCTATTAGCATTTCTCATTTAAGTTGTAGTCAGACTGATTACAAAGCTACTTTAGTAGAAAAAAATGATTCTTTAGCTCTTATTACTAATCTGACAGATTCTTTAAAGTTAAAATTAAATGATACAACACTTTCAGCCGTAACAGACAATTCAAAAACAAAAAAACAAACCCTTCAAATTATTGGAGTAGGTGATATGATGTTTGGAACAAACTTTCCTTCTGCTGCACATTTGCCACCCAATGAAGGAAAAAATTTGATTTCAGAAGTAGATTCTATTTTAAAAAGTGCTGATTTGACTTTTGGTAATTTGGAAGGTGTAATTTTGGATAAAGGAGGACAAGTAAAACATTGTTCGAATCCTGCTATTTGTTATGCTTTCAGAATGCCAGAAAAATTGGTAAAAGATGTCTTGAAACAAGGAGGTTTTGATGTGGTCAGTATTGCTAATAATCACGTAGGCGATTTTGGAAACGAAGGAAGAGAAAATGGCAAAAAATTCTTAGAAAGTATTGATGTAGAATATGCAGGTTTGGTTTCATGTCCTTACACAATGTTTGAAAAGGAAGGAATAAAATACGGTTTTGCAGCCTTTGCGCCTAATTCTGGAACAATGGACATCAGAGATATTAAAGCAGCCGAAGCTATTGTAAAAAAATTAAATGATTCTTGTGATGTCGTAATTGTTTCTTTCCATGGTGGCGCAGAAGGTAGAGGACAACAACACGTTACACGCAAAACAGAAACTTTTTATGGGGAAAATAGAGGAAATGTATATGCTTTTTCTCACGCCATGATTGATGCAGGTGCAGATATTATTTTTGGACACGGGCCTCACGTTACTCGTGCTATGGAAGTTTATAAAGATCGATTTATCGCTTATAGTTTGGGTAATTTTTGTACATATGACCGTTTTAGTTTGAGTGGAGTGAGTGGACTTGCACCGATTGTAAATATCAAAGTTGATAATGAAGGCAAATTTATTTCGGGTCAGATTACACCAATTATTCAACTTGGACGTGGTGGAGTTACGCTTGACAAACAAAAACGAGTAATTCCGATCATTCAAAACCTCAACAAAACTGATATTCCAGAAGGAATTATTGAAATAACGGATGACGGAGAGATTTTGATAAAGAAGAAATAAAAAATATTGTTTTTTTATAAGCCTCTCCAAAAAGTACAGACAGGCTTTTTTTTAGAATCAAAAAAAAATATTATCGAGGTATATATTTTATACTTATAAAAAAAGGTTGACCTTTTCGGACAACCTTTTTTATGTGTATTATTTGTCAATGTCGCTATGCTAAAACACCAACAAAAGGTTACTATTATACTTTTATTGCACTTGATTCATAATACGAATTGCTTCTAATAAATGAATATCCTTTTTAAGCTCTGTTTCAAATTTCTCAAAACTTGCTTGTTTTACAGTATCAGCCTTATTTTCAGCCAAATCTTTTTTGACTGCAAAAATTTTGAGTGTTTCATCTGATTTTGCTAAGTTTTCGTATTTCTTAGATTCTGCTTCCAAAGTGCGTTGTAAAGTTCGATATTCTTCTAAATTAAGTGAATAAAGTGTTTCGTTTCTGCGCTCGTTTAAGCGTTTTGCATTTTCATCAATAGAAGAGAAAATCTGATCTTTGGCAACTCGCCTGTCTGTTTCTTTTTGTACTTTATCTAGTTTATAAGATGGAGTCCATTCTTTGTATTTTGCTTTTCTAATTTCGTCCCACTTCAACGCATACGGTTCTTGTTCTTCGCCAAAATCTATATACGAATACATATCTGGAAGTGTAATATCTGGAACAACGCCTTTAAGTTGAGTAGCTCCACCATTGATACGATAATATTTCTGAATAGTGAGCTTTAAAGCTCCTAAGGGCTTAATATTATCATATTCATTACCCAAAACTCTATCCAAATCCATAAAATTTTGAACCGAACCTTTTCCAAATGTAGGACTTCCGACCACAATACCACGATTATAGTCTTGAATAGCAGCAGCAAAGATTTCAGAAGCCGAAGCACTAAATTCATTTACCAAAACAATCAAAGGTTTATCAAAAACAACTTCCTTATCATTATCTGAATAAACTTGAGGCAAACCACCACGTTCTTTCACCTGCACAACAGGCCCAGTTTCTATAAAATGCCCTACAATTTTGATGACATCGGCAAGCGAGCCACCACCATTATTTCTCAAATCTAAAATCAAGCCTTCTACATTTTCATCATTGAGTTTTTCCAACTCTTCTTTCATGTCATTTGCAGAAGTACGTCCATTTTTGTCTTGGAAATTAGCATAAAAAGAAGGCAGCTTGATATAACCAATTTTCTTTCCTTTTTGAGGTTCTAAAACAGCAGATTTTGCATACGTTTCAGCCAAAACAACTACATCACGAATAATAGGAATTATTTTTACTGTTCCATCTACTTTCTTTACTGTCAAACGAACTTCTGAGCCTTTTTTACCACGAATAAGTTGAACAGCATCGTCTAAAGGCATATCAATAATCGAAACTGGTTCGTCATCGCCTTGTGCTACTTTTTGGATAATATCACCTTCTTTGAGGTCGCCTTGTTTCCACGAAGCACTCCCTGGAACAATATTCATTACTTTTATTTCGCCTTCACGCTCTTGTAGAGTTGCTCCAATTCCTTCAAACTGACCTGAAAACTGAATATCAAAATTCTCTTTGTCTTTTGGTGGATAATATTCTGTGTGTGGGTCGTAAGCACTCGTAATGCTATTTAGATACAGATTTCTCCAATCTTTTTTCTTTAAGCGATACATACGTTTGAAAAATTCATCTTGATTTTTTTGTACGCCTTCACGAGCCGTTTTTTCTAATTCAGTCAAAGATTTTGCTTTATAACCTTTTTCGTCTTTTTCTTTTTTCTCTTCGGCTTGTAATAAATCATCTAAACGAACCATGACTTGGTATTTCAAGAGCTTTCTCCAAACTTCTTTTTGCTCAGTTTCATCTTTTGCATAAACTGATTTATCGCCATCTAATTCGATATTTTCTTTTTTAGTAAAATCAAAAGGAATTTTGAGAATTTCATTACTAATTTCTTCCGATTCTTGAAGTCGTTTTTCAAAAATTTCATAAGCTGTATTGAAGAAAGCATAATCGCCTTGCATGGCTTGGTCGTCGATTAGATTTTTTTGAGCTTCAATTTTCTTAAAATCTTCTTGCGTAAAATAACGCTTATTGTTATCCATTCGCTTCAAAAACAAATCAAATGTTTTGGCTGCAAAATCATCGTCTAAAGCTAAAGGCTGATAATGTTGAGCAGTAAGAGCTTGTACCAAAAGAGTGAGCAAAAAACGATTTTTTTCCTCATTATCCTCATCTGGATCATCTAACGTAGTCAAGCTAGGATATTGTAAGGCTACATTTTGAGCCACCATTTCCATCGGAACTTGATTAGAATCTAATTCTTGTGCTTCTGCACTTGTCTGATTTTGATTGCAAGAAGATAAAAAAAGAAGAGCGAAAGCACCTACATAACTAAATTTAGCTGTTGATTTTATTTTTGACTGTATGGATTGTTTTGCTTTCTGAAAAAGACTACTTTCTCCTTTTTCGGTATCTGAATATATATTTTGAAGGTATGTTTTCATGTATTTAGTAAGGTTGGATAACTTAAATTGAAGCGAATAAAGAATGATAAATCAATGGTACGCTTTTTACTGTTCTTATTTTATCTTATTTGAGTTTCGTTTGAGTCTTATTTGAATTTTAATAAATTAGTTTTCGCTGTTGTTGGTGTTCCCACCAACGACTAAATAATATAATTAGTCTAAAAAATTAAGCCAAAATACATACTATTTTTCAAAATAAGGTATTTAAAGCCTCTAATTTGATTTATTTTTGATTTAACGAACTAGAAATAACATTTGTTAGTTTTTTTATCAAAATAAGGTGGTCTTACACAAAGTATGATATTGATTAATAATTTTATGAGGTGGTAAGTTATCGTTGGTGGGACACCGACAATGGCAAAAAACAACCGTTGTTGGTGTCTCACCAACTACAAATACATCCATCATACTTTTTACAACACCATCCCAAATAATACCTATAATTAAAGTTATCTAAGCAAAAATCAGATAATCTAACAAGTAAAATTTTATAGGCTTATTTTTTGCGTTTTAATTTTTGTGTTATCAATAGAATAACAGAACTTTACAACTTGATAAGTTGTCCTATAAAATTGTCTGTTTCATATAACTTCTAAAGTATAAAGAATATTAATTTATGAGAAAAATAAGAAAAATAATATATTTACTCTTTTGTATATCACTTTTTGCATCCTGTATGCAGTCAGAGTTAGATACCATAAAACCTAATTCTGTAAAAGTAGCACAAGGTGGTGCGCCTATTCAAGACCAATCAACAGTCATAGAATATGGAACTTTGCGAGTTTTTAAAGATTCTGTAACTAAAAATTATACCATCAAAAACTCTAGCGACCAAACACTCAATTTTAGTGCAATTACTAGCGATAATCAAGATTTTTTTGTTAAGCTAGAAAAAGACACGACAGCTTTACTTGCTGGAGAAAGTTTAAAATTTTCGGTTACTTTTTCACCTAGATTAGGTGGCGAAACGATAGGCAAAATTAGTTTTTCTACCAATGACCCTGCTTTTCCTGTTTTTAGTTTTGGTGTAAAAGGAGAAGGAATTACACCTCCTGAAATTGTAGGAAATAATTCTCCTCAATTTGATACTTTAAATGGGGTATTTTTAGGAATTGGAGAGCCTAACGGAACACTCTTTACAGTAGAAATTTATATTGAAGATACATACAATAGAATTGACCCCTCCCAGTTAAGTGTAGAGCTTCAAGCTATATTTAGCAATGGAGACCGACCTGCACCACTAATCAAAACACCTAGTCAAATTACACTGAGTGAAGACAAAACACGACTTTCATATAGTTTTGCTGTTCGTTTTGGACAAAGTAGTTTTGTAGATGTCGAAACAAAACTTATTCTTGGAAATGGAGATATATCAAATGCTTTCAAAACAAGAATAGAAAGACCGGGGGGAGCAAATTAATTGTTTCTTTCTTGCTCTCAACAAAGGACATTTACTTGAAAAAGTGAATGTCTTTTTTTATCTCTCAAAAATCAATACATTTGAAAGAGCAACAACAACTTTTTTCTATATTTGATTTCTCTCTAATGGACGTAAATTAAATAAACTACTATTTTCAGAATTGCTAATTTATTAGTAACTAATGATTTTAATTTGTAATTAGCTACGCTGAATATTTATTTCGTAATTTTTAATTCGTAATTGTTCCTAATGAATCCTTCCAAATGGCTTTGGCTCGTCAGTCTTGCTTTTCTTCCTTTCTTATTTGCCAAAAATGGACAAACTCAAATTGATTCTGTGCTTTTCAGAACAGCAATTTGGAATGTTGCCAATTTTTTAATTTTGGCTTTTAGCTTTAAAGAAATTCCTTTTTCTATCTTCAAAAAAATAGGAGTGCTTTCTTTTTTAGGCTACGCAGGAATAGGAATTTTGAGTTATTTACTCGTTCATTTTTTATATGCTCCTTTTCAGCTTGAGGGAGTTTCAGAAATTATACGCCTTATAAATTGCTTTTTTTCTATTGTTTTTTCTATTTATTTTATCCAAAAAGAAGAAAAATTATTAACTCTACTTGCTAAGATTGTTTCTTTACAAGCCATTATTTTAGCAGCAATAGGGGTTTTACAATATATAGGAGTTTTAGAAAATTGTGTTGATGGAGCTGCACCTTGTGGCTTTTTGGTCAATCGTAATCTTTTTGGTTCGTACTTAGTCTTAGGGCTTCCTTTTGCGCTTTTAGGCTTTCAAAATGCCATTAAAAAAGAAGATAAAAGTGAAAACACAAAGGCTAACAAAGAAGAAAATAATTTTGTCAATATAGTATTCTATCTAATAGGAATAATTCTAATTTTGATAGGAATTTATCTTTCTCAAACCCGTAGCGCATACGTTGCAACGGCTTTTATAGGACTTTTTTATGTGCTTTATTTCTTGCTCAATCTTCGTTTTTTGTATGTTGCGCTTACTGTTTTGATTTTGGGAAGTGTCGGAGGATTTATTTTTTATAAATATTCTATCTTGAATATTGAAAATTTTGACCAAAATTCTAAAGAAAAAAGTTGGAGAGATTTGACACAAACAGACAGCCAAGCCGAACGCCTTTTACTTTGGGAAAAAACACTTTCTATGATAAAAGAAAATCCACTTTTAGGAGTAGGTTTTCAAAATTGGAAGTATCAAATTCCAAAATATAGTTTGGAAGGACTCCGAAGTGAAAAAAATGAAGTTAATGTACAACGTCCTCACAATGATTTTCTGTGGATAGCTGCCGAAAGTGGTATTATTACGCTGCTTTTGTATCTTTTTTTGATGGGATATTTGATTTATGTCGGAATAAAAAACAAAAATATTTTGGTGCTTGTTATTTTTGCATTTCTAATTGATTCTGTTTTTTCTTTTCCGAAAGAACGAATTGTTCATACGCTGATTTTGGCTACCAGTTTCGGAATTATTTTGATAGATGATAAAAAATTATTCAATAAAAAATCGTCTGACGAAAAAGAAATTAGTAAAGCAGAAGAAATTAAAATACAGGAAATTAAAATTGAAGAAACACCAATTATACAAAACTCAAAAAATAAGAAGAAAAATAAATCTAAAAACAAAAAAGGAGTTTCACAACCAATTTCAAAACAAACTCAAAAACCTCAAGTCGTTCTTCCTACATTCAAAACAATTCCTACTTATTTAGCTTATTCAAGTCTTTTTGTTTTGGGAATTTGCTCTTATATCTCTTTTGTTCAGAATAGAGATAAAGCCAAAACGATTGATTTACTTTCTTACAATCAAAGCCGAAACTTCAATGCTGTTTTGCCGTTAGCAGACCAAATAAATGAGTATTTCGTACCTTCTGATTATTTTATAAACTCGGTTTATATGCACAAAGGATATGCGTATCTCAACCTAAAAAATCCAAAAGCTGCAAAGGAAAATTATTTAAAAGGATTGGAACAAATGCCATATAGTATTGCACTGCTAAAACAAATAGCTGTCATTTATCAATCTGAAAAAAAATATGATAGTGCTATTTTTTATTACGATAAAATGCAAAAAGTAATTCCACATTTGCCCGAAACCTACCAACAAATGTATAATAATTATTTGCTAAAAGGAGATACATTGAGTGCAAAAGAAATGATAGAAAAATGCCCTGCGCCTTGTAAGTAGTTTTAAAATAAGGCGAATAAATAGGCTATTCAACGCATAATTTGCGACGATTATGTTTTTTATTCTAAAATCAGTTATTTGTATTCATTCACAACTAATAATTCACCATTCCAAATGTATATTTATGAGCAAAATGATTATCCTAATTTTACTTGGCAAGATGAAAAGTTAATTTTTCTTTTAGGAAAAGTAAGACATTTACAAGGAAAAATTATAGGTAAAATGGAAAGTCTTGGTTTTGAATTACAAAATGAAGCGACTTTAGAAACTATCGTTTTAGATGTTGTAAAATCAACAGAAATAGAAGGCGAAAATTTAGATATCCAACAGGTTCGTTCTTCGATTGCCAAACGTTTGGGAATAGAAATTTCCGATTCGGTTTATTCTCAAAGAGATGTAGAAGGCGTAGTGGACATGATGCTTGATGCAACTCAAAACTTTGAAAAAGAATTAACAAAAGAACGTTTATTTGATTGGCACGCTTCTTTATTCCCAACAGGAAGAAGTGGAATCTATAAGATTAGAATAGGCGATTTTCGCAATGACCAAAAAGGTAGAATGCAAGTAGTTTCTGGAGTGTTAGGAAAAGAAAAAATTCATTATCAAGCTCCTTCTGCATCAGATTTGGAAAGGGAAATGACACAGTTTTTGGATTGGATAAATGACACTAAAAAAGTAATAATTGACCCAATTTTGAAAGCTGCTATTGCTCATCTTTGGTTTCTGACTATCCAACCTTTTGAAGATGGAAATGGAAGAATTGCTCGTGCTATTGCTGATATGATGCTTTCTCGTGCAGACCAAACCAAACAGCGATTTTATAGTATGTCGGCTCAAATTAGAATAGAACGAAAAGAATATTATTCTATTTTAGAACAAACTCAAAAAGGAAATTTAGATAGTACAGACTGGTTAGAATGGTTTTTGAATTGCCTTTTGAATGCTTTACATTCTTCTGATATAGTAATTCAAAAAGTAGTGAAGAAACATCATTTTTGGGCTAAAAATGCTCAAATACAGTTTAATGAACGACAAATAGTTGTTTTAAATAAACTATTGGACGATTTTTATGGAAAACTAACTACTTCCAAATGGTCAAAATTGACAAAATGTTCGTCTGATACAGCTCTTCGTGATATTCAAGATTTGATAAATAAAAATATTTTACAAAAACAAAATGCAGGAGGAAGAAGTACGAGCTATGAATTAAATTTATAAAAAAGATGAAAAATAAATCCAAACAAAAAAAAACATTTAGACAAAAATTAAAAACCTTTTTCAAACGAACTTTTTACACTCTTTTAGCTCTACTTATTATGCTTTCACTTGCTACGACACTCATTTTAAGACAAGACAAATTTGGAAAACTTCCCGAAGGGGAGCGTTTGGAACGTATCAAGAAATCGCCTAATTACAGAGATGGAGCGTTCCAAAATATTCATCACACGCCAGACCTTAGCGAAGATGCCAGTTATTATACCATTATGAAAGATTTTGCTTTTGGGGATAAAAGCAGAGTTTCGCCTACTGACAAAATTCCTTCTAGTAAAATTGATTTATTTAGTTTAGATAAAAGTGAAAATATCTTGGTTTGGTTTGGGCATTCATCGTATTTTATGCAGCTTGATGGAAAAAGGATTTTAGTTGACCCTGTTCTTAGTGGTTCGGCTTCTCCTTTTTCTTTTGCCGTAAAGGCTTTTAATGGAACAGATGCTTATACAACTGACGATATTCCAGAAATAGATTATTTATTCATTTCTCACGACCATTGGGATCATGTAGATTATGAAACGCTTGTAAAATTAAAACCAAAAATAAAAAAAGTGTTTTGTGGTTTGGGCGTGGGAGCGCATTTTGAGCATTGGGGATTTGATTTGAATAAAATTCATGAAAAAGATTGGAATACAGAAATCAACTTAGAAGATAATTTTGAAGTACATGTTACTCCAGCTCGTCATTTTTCGGGTCGTGGTTTTAAGCGCAATCAAGCACTTTGGGTTTCTTTTGTTTTGAAAACACCTGCGATGCAAATTTATATTGGTGGAGATAGTGGTTATGATACACATTTCAAAGAAATAGGTGACAAATTCGGTGCTTTTGATTTGGTAATTTTAGAAAATGGACAATATGACAAAAGTTGGAAATACATTCACATGATGCCTGATGAAGTCTTGAAAGCAGCAAAAGATTTGAATGCCAAACGTTTATTTCCTGTTCATTCTGCCAAATTTGCCCTTGCTAATCACGCTTGGGACGAACCTCTCACAAAAGTTGCTACGCTAAATCAAGAATTAGAAACTCCTTTTTCATTAGTAACTCCTGTTATTGGACAAAAAGTAGAAATTCAAAATATGAATCAACCTTTTGAAAATTGGTGGGAAGGATTGAAATAACGTGAACTTAGAATTAGAAATAGTCTTTTAGTTTGTATGTCGTCGGTGAGATACTAATAATGGCAAAGAATAAAAAAGTAGAATTTTGAGAAAAATTCAATTTTTAATGTATATTGTTGTACTTTTTATACTACGAATTTTGTAAAGAAAAAATGACAATAAAAGAATACATAGAAATAGTAAGCAAAAGACTTCAATCTGGAATTTCAAGAGAACATTCCTACAGAGGCGACCTAGAAACGCTTATTCGCAATCTAGTACAAGAAATTGAAATAACAAACGAACCTGCAAACGTAACCGATTGTGGGAATCCTGATTACGTAATCACGAAAGGAAAAATTCCGATTGGATACATTGAAGCAAAAGATATTGGTAAAGATTTGAATAGCAAATCATTTAAAGAACAGTTTGATAGATATAAAAAAGCGTTAGATAATCTAATAATAACGGACTATGTTTGGTTTCAATTTTTTCAAAATGGAGAGCTAGTTCACGAAATAAAAATTGGAGAAATTGAAAATAATAGTCTAAAACCTATTCCAGAAAATTATGCAAAATTTGAGAATCTGATAAAAGATTTTTGTTCGTTTATTGGACAAACTATCAAATCGCCTAAAAAACTAGCTGAAATGATGGCTGGTAAAGCACGATTATTACAAGATATTTTGGAAAGAACTATCACAACTGACGAACAAAACAAAGAAAATACATCGATAAAAGAACAATACGACACCTTCAAAAAGATATTAATTCACGATTTAGAACCCAAAGATTTTGCTGATATTTATTCACAAACTCTAGCTTATGGAATGTTTGCAGCACGTTTGCACGATGAATCGTTGAATGATTTTAGTCGACAAAAAGCTGCCGAATTAATCCCAAAATCAAATCCATTTCTAAGAAAACTATTTGGTTATGTAGCTGGGTCTGATATTGATGAGCGAATTATAACAGTTGTAGATAATTTAGCAGAAGTTTTTAGAGCTACCGACTTAGACGAAATATTAAAAAACTTTGGAAAAAATACGGAAACGAGCGACCCAATTATTCATTTTT
>DAIUBX010000017.1:0-13110 GCA_036846465.1 Bernardetia sp. | reverse complement strand
AAATAAATTTGAATACCAAAAATAATAGACAAAAAATTGTGTACGGTTTTAAATCAACTCATTATTAAAATCAAATGAAAAAAATAAATTTATTTCTCGTCTTTGTTTTGTGTCTGACTATTTTCTCTGCTTGTAAAAAAGACGAAGAAAATGAACCTACACCGAAAGAAAATTTAGTCAATAAAACGTGGATTGTAACAAGTTCTGATACAGAAATATCAACTCCTTTAGGAGCTTTACCTGATAGTTTGACTAATGGTTTTGACCCTACACAAGGAATAGAAGGACAAACAATTCTATTCAATGAAGATGGAACATTTACAGTAGGAGAAGCAGATACTCAACAGCAAGGAACTTGGACACTCTCAGAAGATGGAAAAACGCTTACATTTAGTGGTTTGGTAGAAGGAGATTTGACAGAGTTTATAGATGCTCAAACACTTTCGAACCTACAAACTTTTGATGTAACGACACTTACAGGTACACAATTAGTTATTCAAAATAGCACAGTTGTTACTATTCCAGCAGAAATAGCAGAACAGTTGATAGGCTTTGCAATCGAAATTCCAGTCACTATAAAATTAAATATCGTTTTTGATAAACAGTAATTTTGATTTTTTTATAAAAATTACAAACAAAATTAGTTTACAAAAGGCTTTAAAATAGGCGATTACAGATTTTCAAATGGGAATGAAAATTCTTATTTTTGTCTAATTAGCAAGGATTGTAGTATTAAATCGCTCGTGAGGACACGAGCAATGGTAGGAAAAATGTATTTTAAAACTACCTACAATTTTGATTTAATTTTTCCTAGTTTGATTAAAATTAATTAAAACACAACCGTTGCTCGTACCTTTACGAGCGACTATACATTATAAAAATAAAAAATATATGGCATTAGTAGCAGATACTCCACAAGTTCTTAGTTTCGAACTTACAGAAGAACAAGCAGAAGTACAAAAAGCAGCAAGAGATTTCGCTCAAACTCAACTTTGGGAAGGCGTTATTGAGCGTGATAACGAGCAAAGATTTCCTGCCGAGCAAGTCAAACAAATGGGCGAACTTGGTTTTATGGGAATGATGGTAAGTCCAGAATATAATGGAAGTGGAATGGATACCGTTTCTTATATTTTGGCTATTGAAGAAATTTCAAAAGTAGATGCTTCGGCTTCTGTTTGTATGTCAGTAAATAACTCGCTTGTTTGTTGGGCACTGGAAAAATACGGAACAGAAGAGCAAAAACAAAAATATCTAAAACCACTTGCAACAGGCGAAAAAATTGGAGCTTTCTGTCTTTCTGAGCCAGAAGCTGGTAGTGATGCTACTTCTCAACGCACAACAGCAGAAGACAAAGGCGACCATTATTTATTAAATGGAACAAAAAACTGGATTACAAATGGTAAAACGGCTTCTGTTTATTTAGTAATGGCTCAAACTGACGTTGATAAAAAACACAAAGGAATCAACTGTATCATTGTTGAGCGTGGAATGGACGGTTTTGTAGTGGGTAAAAAAGAAGATAAAATGGGTATTCGTGGTTCTGATACACATTCTTTGATGTTTACTGATGTAAAAGTACCGAAAGAAAATCGTTTGGGAACAGATGGAGAAGGCTTTAATATTGCCATGGCTACTTTGAATGGTGGGCGTATCGGAATTGCTGCACAAGCTGTCGGAATTGCTGGTGGTGCTTTAGAACTGGCTTTGAAATATTCAAAAGAAAGAAAAACATTTGGTCAAGAAATCCATAAACACCAAGCTATCGCTTTTAAATTAGCTGATATGGCTACAAAAGTAGAGGCTGCTCGTTTGCTTTGTTTGAAGGCAGCACAAATCAAAGATGCAGGTGGAGATTATTCTCTTTCTGGTGCAATGGCAAAACTTTACGCTTCCAAAATTGCTATGGAAGTAACTTCTGATGCCATTCAAATTCACGGTGGATACGGTTATGTAAAAGAATTCCATGTAGAAAGAATGCTTCGTGATGCAAAAATTACAGAAATCTATGAAGGAACTTCTGAAATTCAGAAAATTGTAATTTCAAGGTCTATTTTGAAAGACTAATTTGTATTCCTGTAGCTCACTCTTTAGGGTGAGAAGCTAAAAAAACGCTTTATTTTATCATTTTTAGATAAATAAAGCGTTTTTTGTTTTAAATGTAGCTTACGCTTTAGCGTGAGAAAATGTACCGAATGCTTTAGCTTTCGCATAAAAAAATACTATGAAACTCTTCAAAAAAATAATGTTCGTTATTTTTCTTCTCATTGTAGGAATGCTAGGAAGTATAATTTTGGCTGATTATCTGATTGTTTCCAAAACAAAAAGTAGCCTTTTTGAAAATGTAACAATGATTCCCACACGAAAAGTAGGTGTTGTTTTGGGAACAAGAAAAATTTTACCGAATGGATATATAAATACTTATTTCACGTATAGAATTGATGCAACAGTTTCACTCTATAAGTCTGGCAAGATAAAATATATTATTGTAAGTGGCGATAATAGTACAAAGGAGTACAACGAACCTGAAGACATGAAAAATGATTTGATTGCAAAAGGAATTCCAGAAAGTAAAATTTTTATGGACTTTGCAGGTTTCAGAACATTAGATTCTGTGGTTAGGGCAAGAGAAGTTTTTGGACAAAGTTCGTTTACTGTCATTTCTCAAAAATTCCATAATGAAAGAGCCATTTATTTGGCACATTTGGAAGGTATGGAGGTTGTTGCTTTCAATGCAAAAGATGTAAATAAAAACTATGGTCTGAAAACTAGAGTTAGAGAAAAATTAGCTCGTGTAAAAGTTTTTATAGATTATCTGATGGGAAAAGAACCTAAATATTTGGGAGAAAAAATCAAAATTCAGTAAAATAAACAGGAAATGAACATAAAATCAATAGTAGAACAACTAAAATCAAATCCAAAAATCATTTTTTTGATTGATGGAATTGGTGCTTTAATTACTTTTTTATCTTTATTTGGAATAGGATTTTGGTTACAGGAATATTTTGGAATGCCTCAAAATGTACTTTATAGCTTGGCTTTTGTGGGTGTTTTTTATGCTATTTATTCATTGTCTTGTTATTTTTTTCTTTTTGATAAAATAGAAAGTTCAATAAAAAAATGGCAATCATTTTTGAAAGTTATTATTGCTGCAAACGGTTTATATTGTGTGGCACTCTGTTTTTTCTTGATTTATTTTTATCAAAGTCTTACCATTCTAGGATTGATTTATTTTTCTCTTGAAATTAGTGTCATAACTGTTTTAGTAGTTTTGGAAGCGAAAATGGCTTTTAAAGAGTTGTAAACTAATGAATAGTTATTTGATTTATCAAATTAAGGACAAAAAAATGGACAGACACCTAACCTATGTGCCTGTCCGTAACAAATACAGGGATCGAACCTGTTACACCCCGACTGGAAATTCGGATGCTCTACCGAATGAGCTAATTCGTCATTTTGTGATATTTTTAGTCATCACTCATTTGTATAATCAAATAAATTACCTACTTACGTCCAATGACTTTTGCTCTGCCACTGAGCTACACTCGCATGTGTTTTATTTCTGATTTTTGTGCGAGTGAGAAGATTCGAACTTCTGCACTAAGCCATAAAATATCGGTAATTCAAAAACTATAAAAATGCTTTGAAACTGAAACTATGAACAAGACGCTTAAACTAAAGAGCAAACCAATTAAGCTGCGCCAACGAATGTGTGGCTAGAGCTGTTTACTTTTTTATACTAAAGCTAAATCTTAGGCTGTGTTCATTTCTTACTTGCTTAATTTTTGAGATAAGCAATTTATTTTCTGTGAAAATAATAATGTCATTTATACGACGATCTACAACCTCTCTATTATTTAAAAAGTTCCTTTTTTTATTTTATTGTTTAAAATAATCTTTATCTTGTTTTTGTATCTCAAGAATAGCTGCTTTAAGTGCTTTAAAAGCTCTTAATTTTTCAACAGCTACTGTATTTGCAGAATTATAACCTTGTTCTTTGGCTATTTCTGAGTTAGATTTTTCTTCAATTACTCCTTCCACAATAAGTGCGTGGTATTTTAGTGAAAGAGTTGAAAGAGCTTTTGTAAGATGTTGCATTTCTAATTCCTTAAAAAGACCTTCATCATCATCCCCATCAAAAAAATCATTGAAATTATTTTCTACAAATGAGTGCAATGAGTAATAGTTTTGTTCATCCCTTACTTCTTTAAAAGCTTTCTTTTTTCCTATTCCAAAGATCATAGTTTTGACAGAGGAGGTCATTTGTAGTAGTGTGATTTTTTTTGTCTCAATTTTATCATACATCAGAATACAAGCATCATGAAAAATACCTTGTAGATGATGTTCATTCAGAAGGTTGCTTTTGTCTTGTTTTTTGCAAGTATAGTAAAATGGTTTAGAAAAACTAAAGAAATATGCTAATACAGCTTGAGAATTTCCTCGTTCTATTTGATTAAAAATTTCTTGATTGGTCATGTGAAGGGACGTAGTTAAGGGAAATTGGGGAATTTCTGTAAGGAAAAAAGTATAAATAGTTGTGCAGAAAGATATGAAAGTACAGAAAAATAACGGATTTGAGTGTTGAATGATACAGTCAAATTAAATACTATAAGGCATAAATTTTGATTTTTTGTAGAAAAAAAAATAAGTTGTAATTTATTTGCAACTAAATTCTTTAAAAAGTTCAATTTTTAATTGTTCTACTTCTAAACATTATCTGTGATTTTGGATTAAATGGTACTTTTTTTATTTTAAATTAAATTAAATGAGAATATAAATTTAATTTTTGATCTATTTTCTGTATGTGGTATATGATAAAATTATTAGTAAAATAAAAAAACAGATAATTCAAATTTTATATCGAACTATCTGTTTTAGAGTGTTTTATATGATTTTGATTACCTTACCAAAGTCGTTGAATCAAATCTTCTACTGTAATATTTTCAGCTTCTGCTTTAAAGTTTCTCACAATTCTGTGTCTCAAAACAGCAATTGCAATCGCTTTTACATCTTCAATGTCTGGCGAATATTTTCCATTGAGTAGTGCATGACATTTTGCCCCCAACACTAAGTATTGAGAAGCACGAGGACCAGCCCCCCACTCCAAATAATTATCTGTATCAGCCGTAGAACGTTCTGTTCTTGGGCGAGTTTTGTGAACCAAATTTACAGCATATTCAATCACGTTTTGAGCAACAGGCGCACGACGAATAAGCTGCTGAAAATCAATAATTTGTTCTGCTGAAATGATTTTATTTAGTGTTGCTTTTTCGTTTGTTGTGGTACTCGTAACTACTTTTACCTCTTCTTCAAAAGATGGATAACCCAAATAAACACTACACATAAAACGGTCTAGTTGTGCTTCTGGTAATGGATATGTGCCTTCTTGTTCGATAGGGTTTTGAGTAGCTAGTACAAAAAATGGTCGTGGCAAATTATGTTTTACACCTGCAATCGTAACAGCATATTCTTGCATTGATTCTAAAAGTGCAGCCTGTGTCTTTGGAGGAGTACGGTTTATTTCATCGGCTAAAACGATATTCGAAAAAATTGCTCCTTTCACAAACTTCAAATTTCGGTCTTTGTCAAGCGTTTCTGCCCCCACAATATCAGAAGGCATAAGGTCAGGCGTAAACTGAATACGACTAAAATCTAAATCCAAAACTTGTGATAAGGTGCTGATTAATAATGTTTTGGCAAGTCCAGGTACACCAATCAAGAGACAATGTCCTTGTGAAAAAATACTTGTCAATAGTAATTCTACGGTTTGTTCTTGTCCGACAATTACTTTTGCAATTTCTTTTTTGAGTTCTTGATAATGTTGGGCTAATGCGTCGGCTGCTTCTTTGTCGGAATTGTATAAAGACATTTTATTGAATTGTGAATTATAAATTATGAATGGTAAATGACTATTTTTTGAATTGTGAACTATAAATTGTGAATGGTGAATGGCTATTTTTTGAATTGTGAATAACTATTCAAGACGAACTTACGAACTTAACATTAAAAATACGTTTCTGCAATCATAAAGTTTATAAAATCTTTTAAATTATAAATAAATCGTTGAGCATCAGTTTTTTTTGAAGTAGAAAGGAAAGTAGTTTGCTTTTGTAAGTATTTAACTATCAACAAAATAAGCAATTAAATTTTAATTATGACACGAGAATCTATTCTTTGGTATCTTTTCCATTATTTTTATCGTATATAATTCTCATATGAAAAATACACATCGTTTAGAAGCAGAGCTGCATTCAGAGTTTTTACAACAAGGAAGAATAGACCCAATTACAGGCGAAAAGATTGAAAAAGGACATACAGTTGTTATTTGTTCTGCTTGTAAGTCTGCATTTTTTATTGAGAGTTGGGAGTATTTAGGGCAAACACATTGTAATCAAAGCGAAACACTTGTCGAAATTCCGAAGGCTAAGAATATGTTTTTGAAAGCCAAACCATTGGAATATCTGCCTTTTTTGTTTAAGAAAGGAAATCACAAAACAGATAATAGTTTATATAGGTATATTGAGAGTGTCATTACTGGAATTGTTACAGTAGCTATTGTGATTTTGATACCTGCTTTGTTATATGTAAATCCACTAATATCTTTAGTATTGGTAATTATTATAATGATATATTTATCTAACTTTATGAATAAACCTGCCAAACCTA
Organism: Bernardetia sp.; assembly: GCA_036846465.1. Taxonomy (GTDB): domain Bacteria; phylum Bacteroidota; class Bacteroidia; order Cytophagales; family Bernardetiaceae; genus Bernardetia. The sequence goes on along the minus strand of DAIUBX010000017.1, from coordinate 6,447 downwards.
TGCTAGAACGAAGGATAAATTCTAGAAAAGCTATGCAAATTACACTAGATACAAAACAACAAGGTATTACAATAAAGGAAAAAAATAAAACAGCAACTATCAAGTTTGACGAGATTAAAGCCTTGAATTATTTCATAGAAAATGTCCATACAAACATAATGAATTATGAAAAACAGGTCTTGTCTATACAAATTATAGCCATCAATCATGAGCAAGTCACTAGGATATTTACTATGCACTTCTTGATATGGATGAACTTTCTAAATGGAGTGCATTTTTAGAACAATTACCTTATAATTTGAGAGTGATGAATGTCAAATAAAACACAACAAAAAATCCAATTCAGATATATTTGAATTGGATTTTTTGTTGTAAAATAATTTGATGATGATTATACGATTACTCAATATTTTGAGCATCTAAAATCAAACGAGTTTGCATTCCTTGCATTAATTTCAATTCATTATAATACTTATAGAATTTATAAAACTCGCCCATTTCTTCTTGAATGGCTCTTTGTTTGGCTTGTTCTCCTTGATTTAAGATTTGATTAATAAGTGTTTCAGGTTCAGGGTAATAACGTACTTGATAAGCATCGCCTAATCCTGCGCTATTTGCAGCAATTGCAATGGCATCATCAAGATTTCCCAAAACATCAACCAAACCACGTTCTTTTGCATCTACTCCTGTCCAAACACGTCCTTCTGCATATTCTCTTAGTTTTTCTACTGGCATTTTACGTCCTTGTGCAGCTTTAGAAGTAAAATCAACATAACCACGATTTACAGAATTTTGAATAATAGAATCTTCTGCTGCCGAAGGCTGACGAGTAGGATAACCCATATCTGCAAATTCGGCTGTTTTGACACCATCAAATGTAATTCCGATTTTGTTTTCTGCAAACTTCTCTATTCCGAAAAGCATTCCAAAAATTCCTATCGAACCTGTAATTGTATTTGGATGTGCCACAATTGTATCACACGCCATTGCCATATAATAACCACCCGAAGCAGCTACATCCGACATAGATGCAATAATTGGCTTTTCTTTTTTGGTTAGCATTACTTCACGCCACATAATATCCGAAGCTAATGCACTACCACCACCCGAATTGATACGCAAAACAATCGCTTTTACTCGCTTATCTTTACGAGCTTTTCGGATAGCTTCTGCAATAGCATCTCCTCCAATTTGTCCTTGTGTACCTTGTCCATCAACAATATTTCCTTCTCCAACAATAACAGCAATTCGTTTGTCTGAATCGCCTGTACGGTCTATACTTAGTGTTTTGATGTATTTTGGAAGAGAAACAAAAGAGATTTTCTTTTTACTACTTGTTGTTTCATCTTCATTACTGTTTTCTTCTAATCCTAAAATCGCTCTTAGTTTGCTTTCTACTTGGTCATAATAAAGTGTATCATTAACAAGTTTGTAGGTAACAGCGTCCCCAGCTTCTCTAATTAGCATTTTATCACTAATTTCTCGTAACTCTTCTGCTGTTATTTTACGTCCACTTTTTGTATTTGTAGTAGCTACATGATTCAAATAAGTGTTATATAACGAGTTGAGATAAACGCTTGTTTGTTCACGATTTGCCTCACTCATTTCTTCCAAAATAAACGGCTCAACAGCAGATTTGAATGTTCCTACTTTATAGATTCTTGGCTCAATATCTAACTTTTCAAGCATTTTTTTGAAGAATGGAATTTGAGAGAAAAAACCATTCATTTCTAATGCACCTTGTGGATAAAGATAAATTTCATCAGCCGTTGTAGCCAAGTAATAGCCTTTTTCACCATAATATTTGCTATACGCATAAATAAATTTATTAGACGTTTTGAAGTCTAAAAGAGCAGCATGAATTTCTTCCAACATTGCAAAACCAACAGGAACATCAGTAACTTCTAAATAAATCCCTTTGATATTATCGTCTGTTTTGGCTTTTTTGAGAGCTGCTTTTATATTCACCAAACTTAGTGGGGTAGAGCTACCTTGTAGTTCGGCTGCCAAATCTGCAAAAGGATCGTCTTTGCTATATTCTGCAATCGTTTGTCCTAAAGAAATTTTCAAGACACTATTTTCTGCAATTTCTACTTCTGTATCCATACTAGCTCCTACAATAAGAAGTAAAAAAAACATGACAAAGAAAAAAAGACCAACACCAAAAGAAGTAGCAAAAATGATTTTGATGAAACCTAAGAATTTTTGTCCAAATGAAGGAGAGCTTGGAGGTACTACTTGTCTTCTTTGATGTTGTCTTGTTCTTTGTTCTTGACTTGTTTGTCTTGTATTAGAATTGTCAGAATTGGTGTTTTCTGTATTTAATGGATCGGTTGGCTCACTCATAGATTTTGTTTGTAGCGTTATTTTAAATTAATTTATAGAATTGATTTGTTTTATTGGATAATCAACATAACCATTTTGTACTTTCAATTAGTATCTCATAATGAGATTTTATTACACTATTTCAAAATAGTATGTTCGGCTAATCTAACTTTATTTGTTTTAGAGCAAAAAAGATTTTATCTTCGCCTGTCGGAAAAGCTACAAATAGTATCATTTTTTCAAAATGAAAAAAGAACTCTTTCAAAATGAAAAAATAGCCTTTTCAAAATGAAAAAATAATCATTATGAGAACGCAATAAAAAAACAAAAAAGCTCTCTGAGGTTCAAAAAAGCGATGTTTTTGAATTTATTTCATAAAAAATAAGAAAATAAAATAAAAAAAATAAATTGGCAAACAGATTGAAGTATGTTTAATATATTTCTGATAAAAGATTAGAAATGAAAGATTCTAGCTTCACAAAGTTTCTGATTAATCATTAATTAGTATTAGATTAGTAATAGTCATTAATTATCAAAATTTTTAACAGAAACTTTACTTTTGGAAGCAACAGAAAAAGAAAATTAGTAGAAGAGTAACAAGGCGTTTGTGATAGAATATCTATCAATTTATTAGCAGCGACTTATCTTTTAGGTTATTCAGCTAGGTTTTCTAATAGTTAAGTAGTAAAGTAAGTAAGTGGACAGAAAAAACTCCTTTCAATCGGAAGGAGTTTTTTTATATAAAACTATTTATGATTTTGGTATTTATTCTTCTAAGCCTTCAAGTTCTTTCAGTTCTTCTTTTAGCTCATTTACATAATTGCCATACAGATTTTTGATATACCATTTTATAAAAAAATAATAAGCTGGAAAGGTAATCAGAACAACTCCCCCAATTCCTATTATTTTTGTAAGACTAATGTCAAACGTTACATTTTTCCAAAGCAATGGCAAAATGGCTGCAAAAATACCTAAAAGCAGTGAACCATATAAATATACTTTTAAGTACAAATCAAGGGTTTTGATAAGTTGTTCTAAGGTCTGTTTGAGATTTTCTTGTAAGTTTATTTTTCTGACTTGACTATATTTGAAGGCATACCAAATCAAAGAAAGAACCATTACACCTCCTAAATAAGGTACAATAAAAGGCGAATAAAACCAGTTTTTATTTAAAATCAGAAACACACTCAAAAGAAGCGTCAGACTTCCCTCAATCAAAATACTACGTTTGATTTTAGAGATTGTATCGGTTGCTTTTCCTCGCAAAAGTTTGCGAATTTGTTCGTTTTCAAGAAGAGGTTCTGGCTGTGTTTGAAGAGCCTTCCAAGTAGATTTTAGGTTGTCTATATCCATTTTTGATACTGCTTATTTTACATTTTCTAAAGAAATAGTTTTTTGTTGTGATATTATCTATTGAGGTAATTTTTCTAATGTTTCTTTGAGTTTCTTTTTGATACGATTGATTTTTACGCCTACATTCGTTTTCGTAATTCCGATTATTTCAGCAATTTCATCATAACTTTTTTCTTCCAAATAGAGCATAATAATTCCTTTTTCAACCTTTGATAACTTTTGAATAGCTACTTGAAGATTTTTTAGTTGCTCTTCTTTTTCAATGTCAGGAGGTGTGTCTGGAAATTGAAGAGTCGAATCTGAAATTGAAAACTCAGAAGGTTTGCGTTTGGTTTTGCGAAGACGAGCAATGGCTGTATTGAGCGCAATGCGATACATCCACGTAGAAATTTTGGAGTCGCCTCTAAACTTAGGGTACGATTTCCAAAGCTGAAACAATACTTCTTGAAATAAATCTTGTCGGTCTTCTTCAGAATCGCAATATATGCGACATACTTTGTGTATGATACCTTGATGTTTCTGAATAAATGCTACAAAATCTTTTTCCAAAATAAATAAGAGAAGGTTTGGTTTGGGTATAAACTACAAACAAAGGAGAATAAAATCATTAGTGCAATTTAAGTCTTGAAAATTACAAATTTATAAAATCAATCTATGAAAAAATTATAAAAAATAAAGATTTTTATAAACTTTCAATTTTTTTTGAAAGTTCTGAAACTTCTATTTCGTATTTTCGTTCTGATACCTACAAAGCAATTCTAATTTTATCTCAAACCTGATTTCAATTATGATTTCTCCTTATAAAAAACCATTGTTGCGTATTGATTTAGCGATTCAGATTACTTTTTTAGTACTTCTTTTTGCTAGTTATGGAATGACTTTTTTGGCTTCTCAAATTGATTCTTTGCAAGGCTTTTCTTTTTCTTTTCTCCTTCCTATCTTGGCTTTAGGGATTTTGGCTCTTCTAAATCCTGTAATGAATATTCTGCATTTGATTTTGGGAGATTATTCTGATGAAGTTCACAAACTTCGTAAAAACTATACCTTTGCTATTTTAGGTTATGTAGCCATTGGAATACTAGGTTTTCTATTACTTCAATTTAGTTTTTTTTCATTTCTAAATACGATAGGAATAATTTATTTGTATGGAGTTAGCCATTTTTTTGCTATTGGTTATGTTTATATTACCATTTTGGAAAACAAAACACAGAAGATAGTTGAGAGAAGATTGTATTATTAAAAAAATAGACTTTTTAAGCATAATACTCTACAAAAGCAGTATTTATTATTCTCAAATTGGTAGGAAGTTTTGAAATAAAATGACTCCATTCTGGAATGGTATCTCTGTGAATAGTTGCAAAACAAGTGTCTGCTGTATTTTTGGTATTAATCCTAATTTGCAACTGACAAAAAAGTGCATCAATATCTGTACTAGGGTGATACAGAATATGGTATTTGAATTCTGTTATTTCTTCAAAGGAAATGAATTTTTGTTTGTTTTTTGGTTTATCATGATTTATCAAAAAGCCTTTATTTTTGTAATCTATACACATAGAAAATGTTGCTTTCATGTTTTCAATCTGTTTTATGGACTTGTTTTTTGTTGGATTAGGTGTTAATACACTAATTATAGCCGACAAAAAAATACTAAAATAGATAGAAGGAATAGACAAACAATGAATACAATTACTCCTACAAATCCCTCACCTAAGAGCAATCCTATAAAAACTCCAAATACACTAGAAATAACACCAGCAACTATAAAGGCAACAAAACCACCTTTACTCGTTTTAAACATAGGTTTTTGGGCAAATCCAAACGTAAGAACTTCTTGAGTATATTTAACATCAGCCTGTAAATACAAATTCTGTGATTTAGGAAGATTTTTTAATGTATCCGTTTGGTCACAATGAGCATCTCCCAAATATTCCCAACTTTCAATAAAAAAAGCAGATTTACATGCTGCACAAATGACAATAGTATGTCCTTCTTCTATTTTTTCGCCTGTTATTGGGTCTGTTCGGTCTTGGTTCAGAAAATCTTGGTCTTCTGATGTTAGTTGATGGGGATATTTCATAATTTATTAAGCTCAGTTTTCTTGTGCTTTTCTTTTGATGTAAAATGAATTAGTGAACAAAAAGCAACAAAAAAACCTTTCTCATAATCATTAGATTTATTATATTGCTATTTATATTCTAGTGTAGGCAATTCACTTCACAAAAAGTGTCCTAACAAATTAAAAGTAACTAAAACATTCTATAAATGAGTAAAATGAATAAAAAAAGCCGTGAATTTCTTTTTGAATACCTCAATAATTCGTCTCCAACTGGTTATGAGCAAAGTGGTCAGCAAATTTGGTTAGATTATATAAAACCTTTTACCGATTCTTATTTTACAGATGTCTATGGAACGGCTGTCGCAGTCATTAATCCAAAAGCAAAATATAAAGTAGTCATCGAAGCACACGCTGACGAAATCGCTTGGACGGTTCATTATATTACCGAAGAAGGCTATATCTATGTCAAACAAAATGGAGGTTCTGATGCTATCATTGCGCCTTCCAAACGAGTAAATATTTATACCGATAAAGGAATTGTAAAAGGTGTTTTTGGTTGGCCTGCTATCCATGTCCGTGAACGTGGAAAAGCTGATACAATGCCAGAAATTGATAATATTTATTTAGATGTAGGTGCAACAACGAAGGCAGAAGTCGAAGAACTAGGCATTCATGTGGGTTGTGTAGCTACTTTTGAAGATGAGTTAATGGAG
>DAIUBX010000016.1:0-13219 GCA_036846465.1 Bernardetia sp. | reverse complement strand
TGAAGTTTCTATAAATCAAGAAAATAATCAAATTCCAAGTAGAGAACTAGATACAGAATTAGAAACTGTAAGCGATAGAGGAGGTTTTTTTCTGAGTTCGATTATAAGAGAAGAAAAAAATGGAATTTCTCAAACTTCTATTTCTATAAAACTGCCTGATGAAATAAAAAATCAATTTGGAGTCTATGATATTGCACTTTATGCGATAGAAATGGTTTGGATAGATGAAGGAAGTTTTTTTATAGGCGATGGCGTTCATTCTCAAAATGCACTTCGCAAAGCAACTCAAACAAACGATAGCACAGATGTAAAACCATTTTTGATAAATTCTGAAAATGAAATTTTGGTAGGAACAAATGAAAATCAATTCTATGGAAATGATTTAGGTGTATTTTCAGAACTATTTCCAAACTCAAATATTCCTGCTACTTTCCCAAAAGGCTATGATGGTTTTTGGATTATGAAATATGAAATTAATCAAGGTCAATATACAGATTTCCTCAATACTTTGACTTTCAAACAGCAATCAAATCGTACAGCAAATTCTCCAGAAAGTAACATAAATACTCCTGCTTTAGCTATTTCTTCAAATACACTTTTACGAAATTCTATTTTTATAAAAGAAAAAGGAAATGAAAGGCTAACTATTCCAGCCATTTATGAAGCTAATCAGGATAATAATACTAATGAGGGAGGAAAATATAGAGCTTGTAACTGGCTCAATGCTCAAGACATAGCTGCTTTTTTGGATTGGGCAGCTCTGCGACCAATTACAGAACTAGAATTTGAAAAAGCTGCACGAGGAATAACAAATCCCATAAAAGGAGAATTTTCTTGGGGAACTCCTTACATAGTTGATGCAAATACAATCCAAAATGATGGAACAGAAAGTGAAACTGTTTTAGAATTAGCAAACTTGATAGATTCAGCAGGACTTGCATCTTATAATTCTGGAATAGAATTTAATCAATTAAATGGAGTTTTGAGAAATGGTTTTGGAGCAAAAGGATCAGATTTTTCTAGTTCAGATTTTGAATTGCGCTTACAAGCAGGTGCAAGTTTTTGGGGCGTACTAGAACTTAGTGGAAATGTTTGGGAATACGCTGTAAAAATAAATAATCAAAACGCATTAAATTTTCAAAGAAATCAAGTCGGAAATGGTTTTTTAGATGAAAATGGAAATGCTGATTTTCTTTCTTTTGATGTAATAGAGGGTTTTATTATTCGTGGTGGTGCTTGGGATAGTGTAACGTATCCAGTTGGAGATTTTAGAGATTTGTCTGTTTCAGCTCGTTATTATGCCACACTTAGAAATCAAAACCGACGTGGAACTACTGGAGGAAGAGGAGGCAGATAAAGTAAGAAGTCAGATGTATGAAGTCAGAAATAAAACCAACTGAAAATACAAAGTAATTGCAATGAAATCTATCTGACTTCATACTTCTAAATTCTGACTTCATACTTCTGACTTTATTGAATTCTATTACTTCTAAATTCTGACTTCATACTTCTGACTTTATTCCGTTAAACCTCCAGTCAGACGAATCAAAGTTGTATTTGCATCAATCAAATTATAAGTAGCTTGTAGTTCATTGAAAGCTGCATTTTGAAAAGCATTCTGAATTTGACGATAATCAAATGAGTTTATTAGACCAGAATTATATCGTTCTTCCAAAATCTGTAAATTCTGTTCAGATACATTTTTACTTTGTGTCGATAAGTCTAATAATTGTTTTCTAACATTATACAAATCAAAAGCTCTTGCCAAATCTCTTGAAAGAGTAAGTTTGTTTTGGTCAATAGAAAGATTTCCAATATTTTCTGAAATTTTGGCTCTCTGAACAGCTCGTTTTAATTGCCCTCCATTAAAGAGAGTAAATGTTAAATTAAAATTGAGAAAATAATTTGTAGTTTTGGCGTTTATAGGTTCTATTGGTGCAGGTCTGTCGCCTGAAAAAGTAGCTTGACTCAAATCTTGCCTATTATAGTTGTACGAATTTCCTGCTGAAAGAGAAAGCTCGGGTATAATAGCAGCTTGATTTAGTAAAGTTGCATCGTGCAAAATGGCTTGAGAAATTAAAAGGCGATTCAAATCTGGATTCGCTTCAAGCATTTGTTTTTCTAGGTCTTCAAATTTATAACTTTCTGCTGGTGCTTGTAGTTTTTCGTTTATTTCATATACTTTTTCAACTTCTTTTTCTCCCATCAAAACATTCAAATCACGCAAAGCATTACGATAGACTAATTCTTGATTGATTAAATTGATAGAATCAGTCAAAAAATTGGTTTTTGTAAGTAGCGTTTCGGCAGTTGTGGCAGTTCCCAAATCTACCTGTACTTCTGAATAACGGTTTCTATCTCTTGAATAATTCAATACTTTTTTCAAGACATCAATGCGTTCTTTTTCCAAAATAACTCTATAATATCCCAAAATAACGGCTTGAATCGCATTTTGAATCACAATTTCTGCATTTCCTTCTGATTCTTCTTGCAACTGTTCCAAACGGTGTTTGGCTATTTTGGTTCTGAAACCATTAAAAATCACCCAGTTTACGTTCAAAGCAGGTTGAATGCTATTATTGATTACATTTCCAGATAAAAATGAAGCTGGATTATCAATATTATTTACACCACTATTTTGTTGTAAAAGTAAATTTAGGGTTGGGAAACGCCCTGTTTCGCCCCAGTTATTATTCAGTGTTGCTTGATTGATACGTTCCCTTTCTATCAAAATTCCATAATTATTTTTCAGACTTTGAGCAATTGCTTCTTGAAGAGTAAGAGTAGAATTTGCAACCTTAAAAACTTGATTTTGAGTGGTCGTTGTTTGAGCAAAACCAAAGAAAGAGACTGAAGAAAAAATGATTACAAGAAAAAAATAAAACTGACGAACAGAAGAGGAAATATTTTTCATAAAAAAGAAGTTGATAAAATGTAAAATCAATAGAAAATTGAGAAAAATCACTAAATTTTCCTAAGCAGTCACAAAACAACTCAATTCATTACAAAAGGATAAGAAAACACGAATAGATTAAGAATTTTTAAATTAAAAATCTATTCTAAATGCCTTTTATCTATAAATTCATATTATTCAAATCTATTTTTACATTAGTCGTTTGGTCAATAGGAGCTTTTGTTTTACTCAAGAATACTTCTTCAATATCACAAGTAGATTCATTTCCTATTTTATCAAAATTTTCTTTTAACCAACGGTCAGCAGCAGATTTTCCATATTTTTTGAGTTTTAAAAGGAAACTAAGTTCTGCATTCATTTTTGTCTTTGAACTCAATTTTGCCATCAAACGCTCTGGGGCAATATTATGGATAAATAAATCTCTAAATTTTCCATCAATATTTATTCCTCTGTCTAGCATTTTTCGTACTAAATTTATCTGACGAATATCATGTATTAAGCTAGAATTAAATGCGATTTCATTGATTCTATCTCTAATTTCATCTACCGTTTTTGGAACATGTGGAATTCGAATTGGATTTATTTGTACAATCATAATATCCGAAGTACGGGTATTGTCGATGAGTGGATAAAGAGGAGGGTTTCCCATATAGCCACCATCCCAATAGGCTTCTCCATCAATCTCAACAGCTTGAAAAAGAAAAGGCAAACACGCAGAAGCCAAAACGGCATCTAAAGACATCGTTTCATTATCAAAAACCTTTGCTTGACTTGTTCTCACGTTGGTAGCACAAATAAATAGTTTATTATAACGTGTATTTTTGAGTTTTTCAAAATCCACCATATCAGCCAAAATGTAACGTAATGGATTGATATTTAATGGGTTAAACTCATACGGAGAATATTGCATCATAAACATTTCCATCATATTATAGATGGGAGACAACTTTAACATGCCACTATTAAAAAGTTTATCAAAACCACTAGGCTTTATCATTCCAAAATTTTGAAGGTGGGCTACTCTTCTCCAAAAGTCGTTTAAATGTGCAATAGCTCCCAAACGACCTCCTTGTTGCAATCCTGCTGCCGTAATGACAGCATTCATAGCACCTGCAGAAGTTCCACAAATTCCATCAATGATTATTCTTCGGTCTTCTAAAAGGCGTTCCAAAATCCCCCAAGTATAAGCTCCATGAGAGCCTCCACCTTGTAGTGCTAAATCTAATTTTTTGCGTTGCATAAACTGGTTAAACTGTAGCCGACACTTTCCAAGTGTCGTTTATATATTACGATAAATCATTTTTTATTCAGAAAAAAGAAAATTCTACCAAAAGTACGTTTGACAAAGTTCCAAAAGAAATTAAATTGTCCAAAAATTGCACCGTAAAACAAAAGTACAACTTGATAAACAGGCAAAATAAGAATAAGCCAAAGTAATAATTTCCAATACCAAGCTGTCGATTCATCAAAACCAATACTCTCAAAAAACCACCTTTTGCCATACATAACCGTAAAACCTGTTAGTGCAAAGACAATCAAAATGACAATAACTTGCCAAACTGAATTTACTTGCCAACGAGTTTTGAGTTTTTCTATCCAATTTGATGATTGACTTTCTTGTGATTTTTCTTTTTCCTCGGTGTTCATAACTTTTTCTATAAGGTAAATTTAAGCATAAATCAATTATGAAATCAAATTTATTACTAATTCTGTCTAACAATAGAAATGATAAACTGTTCTGAAAATCTCAACTTAAAATATAATTTTTACTCTTGTCAGTATCTTACCAATGACTTGCAATTAAACAAAAAAATCATAATCTCGCTCTACCTTTGCAATTCTAGTTTTGAAGGCTTTATAAAAAGCTGAACGCCCTTTTTCTCTAGCTAAAGTATGTTCAGATTGAAATTTCCATTTTTTTATGGATTCCAAATCTTTCCAATACGAAACCGTTATTCCAATTTCTTCTCTAGCCGATTCAACGCCCAAAAAACCATCTTGCTTTTGAGCAAGTTCTATCATTCTAAGAGCCGTTTTTGAATATTCTTCTTTGTCTATTTCATCATTCAAAATGGAAGTAAAAATAACAGCATAGTAGGGAGTTGGTAGAGTTTGAGCTATCATAAGTTATTGGAGTTTGGGAAATAGAGATTAGGGAAATTTCAATGAAAATAATGTATTTAGGACTTATTTCTATAAACAGGGTTAAAACCTTGTTCAATTACTAATTAAAAAACGGATTCAAGTTTTGATACTTGAATCCGTTTTCATTCTGGAAAATACTTCAAAAAAGGATTTATAATTTTTTCATCATTTGTTTTGATAGCAAAGACAATTTCTTCAAAATAGTTTTCAAATTTTGTAGTCAGAAGCTCGTAAAAAAGTTGTGCAATATCAGCAAGGTTCATTTTGAAAAACACCACAACCCCACGCTCCCAAAACTAAATTTTTATAACCGTTACGATGAGCAATAGCCAATACTTTTTCTATTCTTTGTCGCATAACAGGAATAATATCATCTATTTTATGTCGCTCTTGCCTTTTGACAACTCCTGCATTTACGGCAGCCGAAGTCAGAATACTCACTTTTTGTGGCTCGTCTAAATATTCTCCTTCATCATTTTTAAAAATCGGAACAGCAGGCGAATAAATCATCGTATCGGTATAAAGCATACTTTTTCTGCTGCGAAGAAACTGATAATATTCCTCAAAAAACTCAAAACAACAGGCACTAAGTCCTGTTACTCGTGCGATAGATTCCTCTTGTGCTTGTGCGCCTGTCAGAAAACCACCTCCAATATTTTTGGCAGAAGCGAAATTTAGACAAAAAACAGGTTCATTATTCGCCTTCAACAGATTATCAATGACGACCATAACCGATTCATTTTGAGTATAAAATTTTCTCTTTATACTTTTTAGAGGTTCGTAATGTGCCTTTAGCATTGAATTATCTTCTGCTGAAAAAAGGACAGAATTTTTCTGTGCTTGTTCTTGAATTTCTGCTATATCTACTTTTTCATTTTTCTGATTGATATAAAACCCATTTTTGATTACCTCAACGGTATCTTTTGCAATACTTATACGTCTTGATTTTTGCATTTCTGTTTGTTTTAGTTGTTAGTTGTTTTTTTTATTTCTATGCAAACAGTTTTTTTTGGGGTTTTAGTTCGGTTTATAAGTCAAATAATTTTTATTAAATTCTGTCTATGTTCTTAATAATGAAATTTGTAAATTACACGTCTTTTATAAATAAATTTTATTATAGAAAACTATAAACTATGGAAGCAAAATTTTCTGAAGATGTTAAAAATGAAATTAGTTTGGCTAGAGATGAAGCTGTAAGACTAAAACAAGAATATATTGGTTCTGAACACTTATTACTAGGAATAGTCTATAATAAAAATAAAATCATCTCTAATCTCTTTGAAGAATTAGGTGTTTCTTTAGCTTTTATTAAAGAAAAAGTTGAGTTAAATTCTCATCCAATCAATAACATTAATAATATTCGCAACATAGATAATATAACATTAAGCAGACAAGCCGAAAAGGTTTTAAAGATTACATATTTAGAGGCAAAAATAACGAACGCTACTATAATTGATTCACAACATTTATTATTATCTATTTTAAGAGATGAAGAAAGTAGTGCTACTTTGCTTTTAAATAGTTTAAATATTAATTATAAAATAGTTTCGTATTTATTACAAAAAAATAGATCTAAATTAGAACACAAATCACACAGACTATTAAAGAGAGAACCCTCAATATTTATTTCGTATAATCACAAAGACAAAATAATTGCAGAAAGGTTAAATAATTTCTTGGTTGCTGCAGGATTTGAAGTATTGATAGACTATAAAGCAATGAGAGCAAGTGAAGATATAAAATTATTTATTGAGAATTGTGTAAGACAATGTGACATAACCCTTTCAGTAGTATCTAAAAACAGTTTATTATCTGCTTGGGTAGCTATGGAAAGTGTCCTAACATTGCAAAGTGAAAAAACTACAAATAAAAAATTTATAGCTGTTTATAATGATGACTCATTTTTTAGTAGGTCATTTGTAAGGTTAGGAATAGAAGAAGTTAGAGCAGAATTAAAGGAAATAGAAGACGAAATGACACATCGTTTACAAAAAGGAATGGGAACAGAAGATTTACAGAATGAACGCACTCGTTATAAACAATTAGAAAACTCTCTTCCTGAAATTGTAAGACGCTTAAAAGAATCATTATGTATTGATATTACTGAAGATAATTTTCATTTAGGAATGAAAAAAATTATTTACGATATTGGTTAAGACGAATGACATATCTTAATTCCCCTATCTTTACAAGATGAAAGAAACAGAACAAACATTTACCTTTGCAGATTTATGTGCAGGAATTGGAGGTTTCAAACTGGGTTTGGAATCTTTGGGAGGGATTTGTATGTATGCAAGTGATATAAATAAAGAATGCGAAAAAACGTATCAAGCAAATCATAAAAAGAGTTTTGATGAATATGATATTTTTGATATTGATGAAAAAGAATTTCCTCGTGTAGATGTTCTTTGTGCAGGTTTTCCTTGTCAGCCTTTTTCTATTGCAGGAAAACAAAATGGTTTTGAAGATAGCAGAGGAACAGTATTTTTTAAAATTATCGAACTCGCTAAAGCCTCAAAACCTAACGTTATTTTACTTGAAAATGTAGCTAATTTAGCACGCATACAAAAAGGAAAAACACTAGAAATTATAATTGAAGAACTTACAAAAATTGGTTATTCTGTTCATTATCAAATTTTGGATAGTTCTAATTTTGGCATTCCACAAGCTAGAAAACGCATTTATATTGTTGCTATTGAAAATAAAATAAATAGTTTTGGATTTGAATTGACTAAAAAAAGAACGGCTAAAGTTCCTTTTAAGAATTTTATAAATGAAAATGATAATTCAATTCCTATTTCTGAAAAATGGGAAACCTATATTGATTTATACACAGGAAAAATAAGCCAAGAAGAAGTTCCTTTTGACATTCCCAAAACAAGAAAAACATTAGAACGAGCTGACGAAGGAGTAGATTTAGAAAACTGTATTTTTCAAATACGTTCTAGTGGGATTCGTGCCTTATCTATCGAAAAACCTTTGCCTACTTTTGCTGTAAGTGTGAGTGGAGGTGGCGCAATGATTCCTGTTTATTCGAAAGAAAGAAGACATTTATCATTAATTGAAATGAAACGATTAATGGGTTTTGATGATAATTTTGAGTTTCCTGTTTCAAGAACAAACGCTATCAAACAACTTGCAAATGCTGTTTGTCCTGCCGTAATTCGTTCTATTGGAGAAGATTTATTGCCTTATATTTTACCTAAAAGTTCTGTTCAATTCTCAAATTTATCTCTGTCTGCCAAAACATCAGAAATATTTTCTTGAGTTGGAGAAATGACTTTGCTGTTTTCTGGATTTCTTAAAGCACATTTTGCATCACAATTTGGAATTTGACAAATGGTGCAAATTTGCCATTTTGATTTGTTGCAATAAAAACAAAGAGCTTGAAAATTATTTATCAAACTATCTCCTCCTTTTTCGACAGGGTGGCGATGGTCAAAAACTTCTCTTCTTCTGTCTTTTGAGTAGGTGTTTGGTTTCAATGCACTTTTGATAACTATATTTGAACCACAAAAATTACACTTTCCATTTTGTTTTTGTCTTATCTCTTCTTTTTGTTGGGTTGTAGGAGCTTTTCTGTATGCTTTTTTTGCAACATCGAATAACTTAAAATGGTCAGATTTTTTCAGTGTATATTTTTGACTCATTCGATTTCGCCCACCTTTCAAATTATCAATAAACGTAAATCCTTCTTCATTCCACAATTCACTATAAGGTTTGTTTGCATCTCCATAAAAATCAGCAATAATTTCCTCTTCAAGTTTAGAACCCAAGATAGATTTTATTTCATTTATGGTTGTATTTCCTTGTGCTAAATCAGATTCTGTTCCCTCACTTTTATGTATCAAAACAAGCAAAGCAATAATTGTTCTGCGTTTTGTAATATGAATTTTTCTATTTTTATCAAATTCAATATAATAACCTTTCAACTCATCATTGTTTTTATAAATTCTGACGATATCTTTTATTTCCAGTATTTTTAGCATAATTGTTTATTTTGAGTTTCTAATTAATTGATAATCAAAAAGTCTTAATCGTAATTTTTAATTCGTAATTAAATTACTCCCTCTTAATCGCCAAAACATTTGAAGGAGCTTCAAAAAGTTCTAAATTAAAGTAAGGAACGGCAGCAAACAAATGGTCAAAAATATCAGACACTACTTTTTCATATTCTAACCATTCTTTACTCTTACTAAACGCATAAATCTCTAAGGGAACGCCTTGTGGAGTGGCTTCTAACTGTCTGCTCATCATAATCATATCGTTGTTGATGTGAGGGTTTTGTTTGAGATATTCTTCAATATAAATTCTAAAAACACCCAAATTTGTCATGTTTTTTCCATTCAAAAGAAGCGTTTTGTTACTGTTGTGTTCTTTGTTGTAATTGTTTACTTCGCTGTCCATTGTTTCTAAATAGCCTTTTATCAAATCAATATTTTTGAGTTCTGTTATTTCTTCTTCACTCAAATAATGAATACTAGAGACTTTCAAAAGTAGCGAACGTTTTATTCTTCTTCCTTCCGAACGTGTCATTCCTCGCCAGTTTCTAAACGAATCCGAAATCAAATAATAAGTAGGAATAGTTGTAATCGTCTTATCAAAATTCTGAACTTTTACAGTCGCCAGACTAATTTCTATTACATCGCCATCAGCACTGTATTTTTCCATTGTTATCCAATCTCCAATCCTAACCATATCATTGACCGTAACTTGAATACTTGCTACAAAACCCAAAATTGTATCTCTAAAAATGAGTAAAATAACGGCAGAGAGCGCACCCAAGGCAGAAAAAAACGTCCAAGCCGATTTATTTGTCAGAAGTGTAAAAATATAAACCACAGCGGCCAACCAAGCAAAAATCATAAAAACCTGTACGTAACTATGAATTGGTTTATCTCTAAAATTGGGCATTGTATTGAGATAATCACTAAAGGTTTTCAAAACACTCTGCACAAGCAAAACGATAAATAAAAGTATAAAAAGATGTGCTGTAAGTCCAGCAGCATTATTTTTTACTAAAAAATTATCAAATTGATTTTTAGTTCTGTTAGAAATATTTGTAATCAGCGCAACAAAAAGACCTTTAACAATTCGGTCTAAAATATAAACTAGAATCAATAAAATAACTACACAAATAAGTGCATTGAAGAATTTTGCAGTATCAATGTCTAAACCTGCATCACGAAAAAGACGATAAAAATAATGTACAATTTGTTCTTGGGTAGGCATGAATAAATTTAGAAGTTAGAAGTTATAATGAAAAATACTGCAACTGATTGAAATGAGAGTTTTGAATGGATAGATAACAAAGAACCTCAAAAAATAGTAGAAATTCAAACAAAGTCAGTCGGTATTCAGATTTTAATATAAACCTAAATTATTTTAAATTCTATACCGTTATTTCAAATTATTTTGAGAACTTTGTATTTTGTATTATTAAATTGATACAATAAAAAAATAGATACCATATTCATTTGAAATTAAATCAAAATTTGGAATTAAATTATTCAATCAACTTCAAATTTAGGTTATAAATTGACTTCATAAATGTTCCGAAAGTTTCGCAATTTAAAATCTTATCTATCTTATAAATCCTATTCATCGATACGTATGCGTAAAAAAATTGTAGTCTTGACAGGTGCTGGAGTAAGTGCAGAAAGTGGAATAGCAACCTTTAGAGCTTCTGACGGTCTTTGGGAAGGACACCGAGTAGAAGAAGTAGCCTCTCCAGAAGGGTGGGAAGCAGACCCACAGAAAGTATTAAAATTTTATAATGAGCGTAGAAAAGGCGTTTTAGAAGCAAAACCAAACGAAGCACATAAAATATTAGCTCAATTAGAACGAAATTTTGATGTAACCATTATCACTCAAAATGTAGATGATTTGCACGAACGAGCAGGTTCGACGCACGTTTTGCATCTCCATGGCGAACTCATGAAAGCTAGAAGTTCGGTAGATGAATCGCATATCGTTACAATGAATGGTTGGGAATTGAATATGGGCGAAAAATGTCCGAAAGGCTCGCAGATGCGTCCGTATATTGTATGGTTTGGAGAACCTGTTCCGATGATGGAACAAGCTGTTATGGAAGCGATGGGCGCAGATATTTTTGTGGTTGTTGGAACTTCTCTTTTGGTTTATCCTGCTGCTGGTTTGATTGATTATGCCCCTCGCCAAACTCCTAAATATATTATTGACCCAAAAATTCCTGCCGTGCGTTCGTTTCCAAACCTTACTTTTATAGAAGAAGTAGCTACAACAGGAATGAAAAAATTAGAAGCTATTTTGATGAGAGATTATACACATTAAGGAATTGTGAGTTATGAATTGTGAATGATGAATTAAAGGCAAAATACATAAAATTGTAGTTTGCCTTTGATTTTTTAGATGTATTTTTTGCTAAAAATGGTCACATAAAAAACGATTACCAATAAAGATTGATAATCGTTTTTAAATATCATAAAAGAAAGATTTACTTTGCTTATTTATCTTCCCAGTTACCGACAGTAGAAACTTCATTCAAAGAACCAAAACGTAAGAATTTTGCACGACGATTAAGACTTTCATCAGAACGCTCTGGATTAACTGGAAAAGGATCGACCACTTCTATATAATCTGCCATAATATCTGTTTTTCCAGCAGGTTTTTTCTCTACAAACATTTTGAATTGTTTGTCGCCTTGTCCAGGAATATATTCCATACTATCTAAATTGAAAGTAGCCACGCCATTTTCAAAAACACTATTAATGGCAGGAATTGTACCTAGTGTATCATAAATAGTACGAATACTATCACCTAAATAATAGGTTTCAAGTGTACGAATTTTGTCTTTAGGAATTACAATTTCTTTTTTGCTGACATTATAAATAACGCCTTCTTTCATAAACAGCTCTAAAGAATCCCAACTCGCAGCGTATCTTCCATAACGGAGTTGATAGGTTTTTTGAGCTTCACGAATAATTTTGAGACGTTCGATAACACGAGCTTCAGATTCTATAATAAGTGCTTCTTGTTCTATACTTGTTTTGATAGTATTCACAAGGGCATAACCAAGTACACAAGCACAGGCATAGAAGAGGATAGTAAAAAGACTTCGTTTTTTCATGTTGTAAGAGAAATAAATTTTGAAATACAGTATATGACTGTAAATTTCGTTATTTTATTGATAAATCAAAATAATTTTTGAATTTGTATATTATTTATATCGCTCGTGAGGACACAAGCAATGGTAAAATTAATATACAATTTTAACTAACATAAGTTACACTTTTGATAGCTTCGATAGTACGTTTTACATTTGGTAAAACTGCCTCAATTAGTGTTGGTGCATAACTCAAAGGCACATCCATAGAATTTACTCTACGAATAGGTGCATCTAAATAATCAAAAGCGTGGCGTTGAACATTGTAAGTAATATCAGTCGCAATAGATGCAAGTGGCCAAGCTTCCTCCACAATTACCAAACGATTTGTTTTCTTTACAGATTTGATAATGGCAGCATAATCAATCGGACGAACGGTTCTTAAATCTATTATTTCAACTGAAATTCCTTCTTTTGCTAATTCTTCAGCAGCTTCTTGTGCTACTTTCAAAATTTTACCAAAAGAAACTACGGTTACATCTGTTCCCTCACGTTTTACATCGGCTATGCCCAAAGGAATCAAATATTCTCCTTCTGGAACTTCGCCTTTGTCGCCATACATCATTTCAGACTCCATAAAAATTACAGGGTCATTATCACGAATAGACGATTTGAGCAAACCTTTTGCATCATATGGATTAGCTGGAACAACCACTTTTAATCCCGGTGTATTGGCATACCAATTTTCAAAATTTTGAGAGTGTTGTGCGCCTAACTGCCCTGCATTTCCTGTTGGTCCACGAAAAACAATCGGTGCGCCATACTGTCCTGCTGACATAGCCAATGTTTTGGCTGCTGAATTGATTACTTGGTCAATAGCAACTAATGAAAAGTTGAAAGTCATAAATTCGATAATCGGACGCAAACCATTCATAGCTGCTCCAACGCCAATTCCTGCAAAACCCAATTCGGCAATCGGTGTATCAATGATACGCTTTTCACCAAACTCTTCCAGCATTCCTTGACTGACTTTGTAAGCTCCTTGATATTCAGCTACTTCTTCTCCCATCAAAAAA
>DAIUBX010000015.1:379-13293 GCA_036846465.1 Bernardetia sp. | reverse complement strand
TTGAATAGCATCTAAAGTTCTCAAACCTTCTGTGCCATATTTTTTTAATAATAGAAAGGCTCTTTGTAAAATTTTATCATCAATTTCTACCCAAGTAAATTTGCTAGAATCTTCAGTAAAAAGCCTTGAAATTTCTTCTGTTTCACTTTCTGCAAGCAAATTCATACGTTGTTTTTTTCTGATTGCAGATTCTAATTCCAGAATTGTAACAGAAGAAAGATATATTTTTTCAATCTTGTTGGTAGTAAATAAAATTTCCATTTCATCACTACCTATTTCATTATCGTATAATTTCAATAATGCAGAAGTATCTAAAAATAAATTCATTCGTAACTTCTCCTTTCTTCAATAACAGCATCACTCAAATTTAGATTTTTTCCTTTCAAGATTTTTCTAGTACGTCCAAATGAAAAATCATTAAATTGTAAGGGTTGGAAGGTTTCTTTTTGTACTGATTGAGTAGGATTCATAATCAAAAATTTTATTTTCTGTTGTAGAAATTCCCAAACTACCCAAATTTCATCACGATTTAGGTTTTCAAGGTCTTTTAATAGTAGTTCTATTTTTGCCATACTAATTTATTTTTGTAAAAATACTTTTTACTAAGATACGAAAATAATACC
This sequence comes from Bernardetia sp., assembly GCA_036846465.1. Classification (GTDB taxonomy): domain Bacteria; phylum Bacteroidota; class Bacteroidia; order Cytophagales; family Bernardetiaceae; genus Bernardetia. Next base: position 12,670 of record DAIUBX010000015.1, on the reverse strand, counting down.
GAACAGTTCACTCAAAGCGAACCATTCGGTAAAATATTCTAAACCACCTTAGGCTTATACACCTCCGTAGGAAACAAATTTTTCTCTATGCGTTCGTTTCCAATTTGTTGGAAGGTAAGACTTTTTCTATTTTATTAACCCTTTCTTTTTATATTCTTTCAAATGATTTTTAGCTTCTTTATTTCCTAATAAACTAGCTTTTTTTAAATATTTAATAGCCATTTGTTTTGCATCATTATTTATTGAATTGAGTAAATATATTCCGTTTTCTGAATCTTCAATTCGACGTACATTGTACATCCCCATAATTTGATAATACACATTCATACATGCAGAACTATTTTCATATTTATCTGCCATGATTAAAAATGTTGATAGAAATTCACCTGAACGATAATCTAAACTTGCTATTTCCAATCGTTCAAATGAATGAACAGCACCGTAGTTTTCAATAGAATCTATCAAAATATGTATGGGAATACCTGGATCATTCATTGAAATTCCATCGTCAATTATTTGCACATCATTCGTTTTATTTCTGATTTTTTTACAAGAAATAAATAGTAAAATAAATATCGGAATTAAAACTTTATGTATAATTTTCATAAAACAGTTTTAAAATATTTGGTAAATAAAAAAATACCGAACAGTTCACTCAAAATGAACCGTTCGGTAAATTAAATTAAACCACTTTAGGCTTATAAACCTCCGTAGGAAACAAATTTTTCTCTATGCGTTCGTTTCCAATTTGTTGGAAGGAAGAAACTATCCAACCTCCACCAATGACATCATCGCCATCATAAAAAACAGCCGATTGTCCGGGAGCAATGGCATCGACAGGCTCATGAAAAAGAACAGTTATTTCGTCGTTATTTTGGGTAAGTGTGGCAGAAGCTCCAGCATGATGAACTCTAACTTTGGTAATCGTTTCCATTTTGCCTTCAATGTTTGCATATTTTTGAAGATTTAATTTTTTGACAATCATTCCATCTCTATACAAATCATCTTTGAAACCTAAAATAACCTCATTGGTATCTTTTTTAATCTCAACTACATAAGCAGGTTGACCGAGTGCAATTCCTAGTCCTTTGCGTTGTCCGATAGTATAAAACGGATAACCTTCATGTTTTCCAACTATTTCGCCAGTTGTCATGACAAAATTTCCTTGTCCTACTTTTTCTTCTAAATCTGGAACTCTTCTTTTCAAGAAACTACGGTAATCATTATCTGGAATAAAACAGATTTCATACGATTCTGATTTTTTGACAAGTTCATCAAAACCTCTATCCAATGCCATTTGACGGATTTGTGCTTTGGTAAGATTGCCTAATGGAAGCATTGTACGGCTCAAGCTTTCTTGCGAAACGCCCCACAAAACATACGATTGGTCTTTTTTGGTATCAATTCCTTTCGAAACTACAAAACGTCCGTTTTCTTCTCTAATATTGGCATAATGCCCAGTCGCAATAAACTGACAACCCAAATTATCGGCACGTCTTAAAAGTGCGTCCCATTTGATATGCGTATTGCAAAGTACACACGGATTTGGCGTTCTGCCTTCCATGTACTCTTCTGTAAAATAATCGATGACGTAATCGCCAAATTCTGAACGAATGTCCAAAATATAATGAGGAAAACCCAAATCAACGGCAATAGAACGGGCATCATTGATAGAATCCAAACTACAACAACCTGTTTCTTTTTTCATATTGCCACCCGAAGCAGCATAATCCCACGTTTTCATCGTCATTCCGATGACTTCATAACCTTGTTCGTGTAACAAAACGGCTGCCAACGAACTATCAATTCCACCACTCATGGCGACCAAAACTCTTCCTTTAGAATTAGGAGAAACTGGATTTTTTGTAGTTATATTCATAGTATTGTTTTTTGAAAACAGGTTCAAAGCCTGTTAAAAACGTAATTTAATTTTAGACCCTAAGGGTTTTCAAAACCCTTAGGGTCTTTAGGGAAAGTTAAGAAATTGAATTTCTAACTTTCTGCGTATATTCACGCATAGCAGAACGAGCATCAATGCCATCTGTTGCCATTTTTTCTTTTACCCAAACGGCTGCAATTATGTGTGTAAATTGTTCGCCTTCGTCCTCGCCTTTTACTTCAATGTTTGGTGTTTCGCCTTCTTCCATTGCAGATTCAGAGGCTTTTAGTTCTTCTAACGAATAGTTTTCTACTAATTCTTTTATAACTGGTAATTTCATTTTTATTTTAATAATTAAATTGCTCGTGAGGACACGAGCAATGGTATATTTTTAGTTTATAACTAAATTTAAAACTTATCCGTTGCTCGTGTCTCCACGAGCGACTTATTAATAAAACTACAATTTCTCCAAAAGCTCAATTACACTTTCTTCTTTACTTGTCGAAAGACCTTCTACAAACTCACCATTTTTGAAGATAGCAAAATAAGGAAGATTCTGAACACCTGCTAATTTTCTAGCTTCTGGATTATATTCTGCGTCGGTATCTAAAAAAGCAATATCAGAAAAACGCTCATCTTCCGACAAACGACGATATTTTGGTTTGATAAGTCTGCACGAACCACACCAAGACGCATAATATTTTACAATTACTTTTTCGTTTTGGTTCAAATTTTCTTTTACGTTTGAGTCGTCTATGTCTATAACTGCCATATCTTGAATTATGAATTGTGAATGATAAATTATGAATTAAATTACACAAAATGTATTTGTGTTTCCTGCAAATTCTCTATTCAAATAAAATACAAATTTACGAACAAAAAATGAAATAGTTTTTTGTCAAGAATAAACAACCTTTGTGAAAGGGTTATGTTTTATTAAAAAAACCATTTTACCTAAAAAACAATCCGTATTTTTGTATTTGCATTCATTCATCATTTACAATTCATAATTCATCATTTTCATGACCCAGCTTTCTGTCATTATTCCTATCTACAACGAATCTTTGAATATTCATTTGCTTCATGAAAGACTTACAAAAGTGGTTTCTAATTTAGCAAAAACGTATGAACTTATTTTTATAAATGATGGAAGCAAGGATAATTCATTAGAGTTGGTAAAAAAACTTTCTCTTGAAGATAATAATGTAAAATTCATTGATTTGAGCCGAAATTTTGGTCATCAGATTGCTGTTTCGGCAGGTTTGGACTATTGCAAAGGACAAACGGTTGTCATTATTGATGCTGATTTGCAAGACCCACCCGAACTTATTGAGCCGATGTGGGAAAAACTCAAAGAAGGTTATCAAGTTGTTTATGCCAAACGAAAAGCAAGAGCAGGAGAAGGATATATGAAAAAACTAACTGCCAAAACATTTTATCGTTTGCTTTCCAAAATTACTACTTTTCCTATTCCTGTCGATACTGGCGATTTTAGGATTATGGATAGAAGAGTAGTAGATGGACTTTGCCAAATGAAAGAAAATCATAAGTTTTTGCGTGGACAAATTGCTTGGATTGGCTTTAATCAAACTTATGTAGAATACGATAGAGCCGAAAGAAATGCAGGAGTTACAGGGTATTCCTATAAAAAAATGATAAATCTTGCTTTAAATGGAATTACTGCTTTTTCGAATGTTCCTATAAAATTTGTTACAGTTTCTGGCTTTGTGGTGTCTGCGATAGCTTTTTTGATGATACTTTATTCGTTTATTGCCAAATATTTTGTAGTTGATGGTTATGTGAGTGGCTGGTCTTCTATTATGGTCAGTATTATGTTTTTGGGAGGTGTTCAGTTGATTAGTTTGGGAATTATTGGAGAATATATCAGCCGTATTAATACAGATGTGAAAAACCGTCCTCTTTATTTTGTTGCTGAAACCAATGCAGAAAATGAGAATAAGAAAACAGACCAATAAGATTTTATCAATTTAATTTCTAAATCATTGCTTAATCTGTAATGAAATGCTTATTTTTGACAAAATTGTCTAATTCTGTCTTTGTTTATTTTTATTATTGCTTATAGAGTTTGTAAAATGGAAGAACCGATCAATTATATTTTGTATGGAGGAATTTTAGCTACATTACTTGTTGTTGTAGTAATTTTGCTTGTGTTTCGTAAAAAAATCATGCTTTTTTTTATGGTTAATTTTTCGGATAAAGCAGTAAAAACCACTGTTTTAGAAGTCTTGGAAGGAGATACGATTGTGGTAGAAATTCCAAAAAATGCAATCCAACAAACTCAAAACTCAAAATCTCTTTCTGTAAACGATGATAATGAAACAAACTGGACAGTTCGCTTGATTGGTGTCGATACGCCTGAAAGTCGTGCTTCTCTTTATATTGATGAGGCTCCTTTCGGCAAAGAAGCATTGGCTTACACAGAAGAAAGATTGACAAAAAATAAAAATATAATCTTGGTTTTTGATGAACACTTATTTGATAAATTTGACAAGCATCTAGCATACATTTATTTTCCTTCTGGAGAATGCCTAAATGCAACACTTTTGAAAGAAGGTTACGGCTGGATTAGAAGTCATGCCTTTACTATAAAGTTTGCAGCAGAGTTTGAAAAACTACAAGAAAAAGCAAGAACTCGGCAGAAAGGAATTTGGAATATGTATGTTACCAAAGGAATCTTGAGAGAAGAGTACAAAGAATCAGAACACTATCAAGCCTATAAAAAAAGAATAGAAGAAAATCAGTAAACAGTTACCAGTAAATAGTAATCAGTTACCAGTTAGTGTAAATAAAAAATAAAAAACCTTGCCTTTGTTGGTGTTTTAGCGTAGCGACACCAACAAAAACAAGCTGTTTAACAAAAATTTAAAATCACTTCAAAATCACTTTATTTTCAAATGGAAATTATTACACGTTATTTTCCCAATCTTACCGAAAAACAAATACAACAATTTTCTGTACTTCAAAATTTATATGCAGAATGGAATGAAAAAATAAATGTTATTTCAAGAAAAGACGTAGAAAATCTTTATGAAAGACATATTTTACATTCGATGAGTATCGGAAAAATTGTAGAATTTGAGCCTACTGATAATGTTATCGACATCGGAACTGGTGGAGGTTTCCCCGGTATTCCTTTGGCTATTTTGTTTCCAGAAACACACTTTCATTTAGTAGATTCTATTGGTAAAAAAATACGAGTAGTAACCGAGGTGGCAAAAGAAATTGGTTTGGATAATGTTGTGGCAGAACAAATGCGTGTAGAAACGGCAAAGAAAAATAATTATGATTTTGCTGTTACTCGTGCCGTTGCCGAAACGTCCAAACTTTATCATTGGATAAAACCTGCTCTGCGAAAAAACAAACCTTCTTTAGTTGAAGAGGGAGAATTTAAACATGGTATTTTGGCTTTAAAAGGAGGCGATTTAAGAGAAGAATTAGCTGAATTCAAACATTTTTTTCGCTTGTATAATCTAAGTGATTTGTTTGAAGAAGAGTTTTTTGAGACTAAGAAAATTCTTTATATTCCTATTTAAGAAATAATTATGACAAACGCCCAAAGAAAATTTTTGCGTTCTCTTCAACAAAAAAAAGAAAGAAAATCTACAAATTCATTTTTGATAGAAGGGGCAAAGATTATAACCGAAACGCTTCAAGCTACAAATTCGCCTTATAAAATAAAACAACTTTTTGCTACACAAGAGTTTTTGACTGATTTAGAGAATCAGAATATTTTGAATAACAAAGTAAAAGAGGTCAATAATGAAATTGAAATTATTTTATCCACTTCAAATCAGCTTACTGAAGCGGGTTCTTTAAAATCAAATAATGCTGCGATTGCTGTGGTAGAATTTCCTGTTTTAACAATTCCCAAAAAACTAAATAATTTAGCTTTGCTTTTAGAAAATATCAATGACCCAGGTAATTTGGGTACAATTATCAGAATTGCAGATTGGTATGGAATAGAAGATATTTTTTGTTCACTTCAAACAGTTGATTTATACAATTCAAAAACGCTTTCGGCTACGATGGGTTCTTTTCTGCGTGTAAATGTACATTATGGAAATGAATTTGAGTTTTTAAAACTAGCAGAAGGAAATACTTATGGTGCATTTTTGGACGGAAAAAATGTGCATCAAACCCAATTTCCAAAAACAGGGGTTTTAGTTATTGGAAGTGAATCACACGGAATATCAGAAAAACTAGGCAAAGAAATTATGAATAAAGTTACTATTCCTAGTTTTGCACCAAATAATGGACAAGACAATCAAAGTGCAGAATCTTTAAATGCTGCCATCGCTACGGCTATTATTTGTGATAATTGGAGGAGAGATTAATGTTTTTTGAATAGAGTCAGCTACGGCTAATTTTGTATCTTGATTCAGATTATAAAAAGAATCTAATAATTGGAAAGGTTGATGAAATTTTCTTTCATAGTTGTAATTGAAAGTTCGTGTAGCCATTCACCATTTATAATTTACCATTCATAATTTCATTGTTTTATCCATTATTCAATCTCCACTCTTCCAAAAAAGTGCGTGTTTTGCTAGGGAAATAGAGAAAACTAAATGGCAGACGATTACCATGTTTTGCCTTAAATTCTGCTAAAGTACTTCCACGAGGAGGAAAAATACAAATATCATAATTTCTCTTAAAACTAATAGCAAATTGTTCGAATTCGTACTGAGTCATCCCTTTAAAGAGTTTATCTTTTTCTATACTTAGTATTTTTCCTTGAGAATTTGTAATAATATGAAAATAAAAACGATGATTACTTGCTTTATCTTGTTCGCACAAATCATTATACCATTCTTTGCTAAATGTTTCGATGAGGCAAAGCTCTATTTTTTGATAATTTTCTACAATACAATCTCTGTCTTTCCTAGGAATAGAATTTAAAAAGGCTTCATATTCTATTTTATTTAATTCTGATTTTGACTTTAATTCTGAATAATAAAAGATAGAAGAAGATAAAATAATACACAAAAAGGGTAATAAAAAAAGTAAATTTTTATCTTTCATAAGGTTAAGTAATTGTGTGAATAGGATAGTTTTTTGAATTATAATCTGCTAAAATCAATCCATAATTTTAGTAATTGCTTCTAAAAGATGGAAACAAGCGATTATAAACACTTTATCAATATACTAAATTATCAGATTCTTTACTAAACTAAAAAATAGAATTTTGTTACATGAAAAAAGCCACAGTTTTTTAGAATATATACTTCTGAAAAACTATGGCTTTTTATATTATCTAAAAATGCAACTGCTTTTATTAGTTTGCATTTGAATTTACTTTTGCTTTCGCATTATTTGCTAACTCGGTAGCTTTTTCTTTTCCTTCTTGAAATTTAGCCTTTACTGTTTCTGTATTTTTGTTGATAATAGTCTGAGCTTCATTAGCAAGTTGTTTGCCTTTTGCTTCTGCTCTTGCTGCAACTCGTTTTGTTTCGTCTGAAATGCGTTCACGAGTATCAGAACCCTTTGCTGGAGCTAATAAAATACCAACAGTTGCTCCGATTGCTGCACCTGCTACAAACAAAAGAACATTTGTAGCTGCGCTTGAGCTACCGTCGCTAGTTTCTTCGTATTTTTCTTTTTGACCACTGTAAAAAGTTTTAATTCCTCCATACGCTGCAAGAGCTAAAGGAATAAATTTTTCTACGCTATCAGATAAAGTTTCTTTTGCATATACTGCTTTTTCTCTAGCAAAGTCTTGAGCATCATAAGCAAAATGTTTTGCGTCGCTTTTAAGAGCATCAAAATCAATGTTACTAACTTTTTCTTTAACTTTATTTTGAGCGTCTTTAAGGTTTTCTTGAAATTTCATAGGAATTATAAAAATTAGAGTTTAAAAAAATGAAGCAATATTCAAAATGAGCTTTTGTGAAAGCCATTGCTTATATAATTAACGTCAGATGATAAAAAAGGTTTGATAAAACTTAAAATAATAGACTTATTTTTTCATAATCTTAAATTAATTTTTTCGTAATTATACAGGCATTTTTTGATGTAAAAAATCTGAAATAGGTTGTACAAAACGGTCAATATCCCCTGCACCGATTGTCAATAAAATTTCTATTTGATTTTGATTTATCTTATCCTTAATATAGCTAAATAACTCATTATCAGTAAGTAATATTTTATTTTTTGCTTTGGTTTGTTCTAAAATAATATTTGAAGTAATGCCTTCAATCGGTAATTCTCTAGCTGGATAAATATTGAGCAAAATAAGTTCGTCATTAGGATTTTCTAAGCTCAAACTTTCTGCAAAACCGTCTTGAAAATCTCTTGTTCTTGAAAATAAATGAGGTTGAAAAATAGCTGTTACCTTCTTTTTTGGATATAAATGTTTGATAGAAGAAAGCAAAGCAGAAATCTCGGTTGGATGATGTGCATAATCATCAATGTAGGTAATTTTTTTACTCCTAAAAATATACTCAAAACGTCTTTTTACTCCTTTAAAATTCGCTACTGCATTTCTAATTTTTTCAGTAGAAATACCAAGTTTACGAGCTACAGCAATGGCAGCACACATATTTTCTACATTATGAAAACCGGGCATAAAGAGTTGTAGATTTTCTATTCTTTCACCTTTTTGAGTATCTACAAAATCAAAACGACATGAATCTTTTTGAAGATTATCTAAACAAATATTCTCAGCATAAATTTGAGTTTTTGTACTAGAACTATAATTTACTAACTCTACATTTTCATTATTTCTTGACGCAGAATTTTTGACCGAATCAGCAATAGTATTTTGAGCGAACAAAAGACCATTTTCTTTTATCTGACTTACAAAATCGCCAAATGATTTTTCAAGCTCTTTTTTTTCTCCATAAATATCCAAGTGGTCGGCATCTGTCGAAGTAACTACGGCAATCGTTGGATATAAATGTAAAAACGAACGGTCAAACTCATCAGCTTCCACAACAGCCCAAACTTCATCTGTATTATTTATATCATTGACTACTAAATTTGAATTAAAATTAGCTGAAATTCCACCCAAAAAAGCAGTACAGTTTATTCCACCTTCTTTCAAAAGATGCGCCACCATTGTCGAAGTAGTCGTTTTTCCGTGTGTTCCTGCGACGGCAATCGTTTTTAAAGAATGTGTAAGAAGTCCTAAAACGGCAGCACGTTTAAGAATGGTATAGCCATTTCGTTGAAAAAATAACAGTTCAGAATGCGAACTAGGAACGGCAGGTGTAATTACGATAAGGGTTTCGTCTGGGAATTCTCTTATTTCGTTTGGAATTAGGTCGACATTATCTTCAAAATGAATTTTGATTCCTTCATTTTCAAGATTTTGAGTGAGAGGAGTTGTTGTTTTGTCGTAACCTGCTACCATTTTTTGATTGTGAGCAAACCAACGAGCAATGGCACTCATTCCAATTCCACCAATTCCGATGAAATAAACGTATTTTATGTCTTCTAACTGTATGTTTTGAGTGTTCATTATTTTTATAATTTATTAGGCTATTTTTTATGCAAAAAACGACAAGAATTTTTAGATTAGCAAGTAGGACATCTTTCTTTTGATTTCTTATCTTTCTTATACCAATATTTTACTATCAGTTTCCATTCTTTATGGTCTGCTTCTGTACTTCCTAATTTACAATGTGTTGAGTCTTTTAGATATCAAATAGCATATTTATCTGTTATCTTTTTCTAGTAATTTTTCCGATATTATTTTGAATTCTGACAGTTAATTTAATTTTATTCATAATCTATATAATAATATTAATCAGTTAAGTAATTATTTTGAGGCTGTCTATATCTTGTCTAGATACATTTTTTGTAAAAAAGAAAAGATTTCTCTTTATTTGACTCAATGTTTTTGCTTTTTTTAGTAGAAGAGGTCGGTCAACTAAACTACTTTAAACTAACAAACCTATTTTCTTGAAAGTTTTCTAAAATTTATTTTTACAAACAATATATAAATTATGAAATTAAATAATACTCGTCTCAAACAAAAAGTTAGAACTAGTCTATTTTTTTCGTTATTTCTGTTGGTCAGTCTGAATACATATTCTGTAGACAGATTCGTAAACCAAAACGCAACAGGAACAAATAATGGGACATCGTGGACAAATGCTTATACTGATTTACAGTCAGCTTTAGTAGTTTCTACTTTTGGGGATAAAATCTATGTTGCTAAAGGAACATACATACCTACACAACAATATGATTTTTCTACAGGAGCAACTAGTACAGGAAACCCAAGAGCAGTCAGTTTTAAGATTCCAAATGAGGTAGAAGTCTATGGAGGTTTTGCAGGTACAGAAATAGGTACGATTACACAAGCTGTTTTAGATGCTCGTGATTTTATAGCTAATGAAACGATATTGAGTGGAGATTTGAGTGGAAATGATGCTTTTTCAGGAACTACTCCTCCATTTACTTATGGAAACTACACAGAAAATGCTTACCACGTAGTCTATACCAAAAACGTATCTGCTGTCACACAGCTAAACGGATTTACTATCAGAGGTGGAAATGCTAATGTAGGAGTATTTCCAAATAGCAATGGTGGTGGAATGTATAACGATGGAAACGGAACAGGAAATAGTTCTAACCCTACCTTGTCCAATATTACCTTCTCTCAAAATAATGCACTTGTAGGTGGTGGAATGCATAACGTTGGATTTTCTGGAGCTTCCAGTCCTATTCTAACAAACTGTAGTTTTACACAAAATAATGCAGTTAGTGTTGGTGGTGGAATGTTAAATAATGGAATTAACGGAATTTCCAGTCCTATTCTAACAAACTGTAGTTTTACACAAAATAATGCAGTTAATGGTGGTGGAATGTATAATCAGGGAAATAACGGAATTTCCAGTCCTATTCTAATAAACTGTAGCTTTACACAAAATAATGTTAATACTGATGGTGGTGGAATGTTTAATAACGCAGATGATGGAACTTCCAGTCCTCTCTTAACAAACTGTAGCTTTTTTCAAAATAATGCTACACGTGGTGGTGGAATGTATAATCTTAAGGGGACTACTTTTGGAACTTTAAGTCCCACCATTCGCAATAGCATCTTTTGGGGAAATACATCTTCAAATGGTAAATCTTGGTTTAATGATATTGGACTCCCAAATGTATCTGTATCTGTATCTTATTCTTTAGTGGAAGAAGCAGACCAAGCTACTATTACCTCTGGAGATTATACAGCTACAACGGTAGGATTAGGAATGATATATGCTCAAAACCCACTCTTTGTAGATGCAGCGAATGGAGATTTGCGTCTTTCTTGTGGTTCTCCTGCTTTAAATGTGGGAGATAATGGAAGTGTTACTGTTGCTACAGATGCTAGTGGAAATCCTCGTATTCAAGAAACTATTGTGGATTTGGGAGCGTATGAGGGTGTTTTTGATAGTACTAGCCCAGTCATTACTTGTCCTGCCAATATTACTATTACCTGTCCGAATATACCCGTTTGTTATCCCTTTCCTACTGCTACTGATAATTGCACACCTTATTCTGCTCCTATTACAGGCTATACTTATTTGGGTTCTATCGGTACACAGTCTTATTATATTTCAAATGTGGATATGGATTACCCAACAGGCTTGGCAAGTTGTAGAGCGAGTGGTGGTTATATGGCTCAAGTGGGCAGTGCAGCAGAAAATACTCAAATTCGTGATTGGGTAACTACTTATTTTAGTGGTGCTGCAAATTTTTATTTCATTGGTTTTAATGACCTTCTTGTTGAGGGTACTTTTGTATGGGAAGACTGTTCTAATGAAGGTTTTACAAACTGGGCAGCAGGTGAACCTAATAACTTTGCAGCAGGTGGCGAACATGCAACGACTGTATTTGGGAATGGAGAATGGAATGACTATCCTAGTTATTTTTCTTATAGACATATTCTTGAATTAAATGGTGCAAAAATTACGCAGACAGCAGGTTTACCTCAAAACAGTACTTTTCCTGCTGGGACAACAACTAATACCTTTGTTGCAACTGACGGTAGTGGAAATACTTCTACTTGCTCTTTTGATGTAATTATTTCAGATAATCAACTTCCACTACTAACAGCAAAACCCGATTATACTAGAGACGGATGTTCTACTAATTCTACATTTATAAACTCAGGTGGATTAGCTATTCCAAATGGAACTGCAACAGACAATTGTGCAGTTGCTTCGTATGAATATATTCTTACTGGCGCAACTACAGGAACAGTTACAACATTAGTCAATCAAATATTTAATACAGGAGTTACAACAATTACTTGGACAGCAACTGATGCAAGTGGAAATATTTCTTTGAGTGATCAATTTACAGTTACTGTAAATTCTGCACCTCCAGTTATTGAATTTTATGTAGATGATACAAATGGAAACGATACTTTTAATGGTAGTAGTTTCGCACAAGCCTTCAAA
>DAIUBX010000015.1:0-369 GCA_036846465.1 Bernardetia sp. | reverse complement strand
AAGTCAAGTTTTTGATACAGGAGTTACAACAATTACTTGGACAGCAACCGATGTAAATGGAAATGTTTCTTTAAGTGATGAATTTACAGTTACTATACTTGCAGATACTCAAAAACCACTACTAACAGCACAACCCGATTATACTAAATATGGATGTGGTACTACATTCGTAAACTCAGGCGCATCAGCTATTCCAAATGGAACTGCAACAGATGATTGTGCAGTTGCTTCGTATGAATACGTTCTTACTGGTGCAACAATAGGAACAGTTACAACATTAGTCAATCAAATATTTAATACAGGTAGCACTACAGTTACTTGGACAGCAACTGATGCAAGTGGAAATATTTCTTTGAGTGATCAATTTAC
>DAIUBX010000014.1:8698-13991 GCA_036846465.1 Bernardetia sp. | reverse complement strand
AATTGGACAGGGTTTTAACCCTGTTTTTATTATTAGCTTGACGGCTATGGTGTCCCCACCGACGACTTTTATAACATAGTTCGTAATCTCTTTTTTGCTCTACTGTATTGTGATTTGGAAGTAGAACTAGAAATTCCTAATATTTCACCAATTTCTTCGTGGTCGTAACCTTCAAAAAGATACAAACTCAAGACGATTCTGTAACCTTCAGATAGCTTATTGATAGCCTCTTTTACTCGGCTAACTTCAGATTTTTGCTTGGTGTCTTTTTCAGAAATTCCTGTATGAATATTTATTTCTGCAAAGTCATTTTCAGAATCTTCATCTTCTTCAATTACTGGTTCGACGAGCATTTCATCTAAAGAAACCAAATTGACTTTCTTTTTTTGAAGAAAATTAATTGAAGTATTGACTACAATGCGTTTGAGCCAAGCTCCAAAAGCTGCATCGCCACGATATTCTTCAATTCTCATAAATGCCCTCACAAAAGCATCTTGTACTACTTCTTCTGCTTCGTGTCCCTTGCCCACGATTCTGACACAGACATGATACATAGCTCTGACGTACTTTTCGTAGAGTTGGTATTGCGCCTTCTGACTTCCTAAACGAACCCTTTCGATAAGTTCGGCATTAGGTTCTTCGTAATTGGTATCAACAGTTGGATTAGACATTTAAGTAATTCTATTGTTCTGATCGTATTTTTATTATTTTGGATAAAAATACTATTTTTTCGTTAGTTGTTGTTGTAGAGATATTCAAATCGTTTTTGTTATCTCTTATGCTAGGAAAGACAAGACAAAAAATCAAAGGTTGCAACAATCTGAAAAAAAAGAGAAATAAATCAAAAAATAATGACGTTGATAAGGGGCAGTAATCTGACCTTAGTAATCGTTGCTACAAAAACTCTTATCTTTGTAAAAATTATTTACAACAAAATTGTTAGGACAAAATAAAAGTTGATGAAAACACTTTTACTTATCAGACACGCCAAATCTTCGTGGAAAGACGAAACCCTACCAGACTGTGAACGACCATTAAATAGTAGAGGAAAAAACGATGCACCTTTGATTGGACAAGTTTTATTTGAAAAAAAAATCATTCCAGATTTAGTATTGTCAAGTTCTGCCAAACGAGCAAAAAAAACTGCACAAAAGATTTTTCTTGATATTTATGGATTTAGAGAAAGTCAAGTTCATTTGACAGATGACCTTTATTTTACAGGAGTTCCTTTTCACATGCGAATTATTAATACACTTTTTGATACAAAAAATACAGTTGCTTTAGTTGGGCATAATCCTGATTTTAGTGGTTTGGTAGATTTTTTGGCAGAAGAACCTGTCGAAGAAATGCCTACAAGTGGTGTCTATTGTTTGGATTTTGATGTAAATTCGTGGAGTGAAGTAACAAGGCATTCGGGAAGAGTTCGCTTTTTTGAATTTCCTAAAAAATATAAAGAGGTATAATTTAGACTTGTCGCTCGTGGGACACGAGCAACGGTAGATTTTTTTAATTATTCAAATAAGAATAAACTTTACCATTGCTTGTGTCTTCACGAGCGATACAACCACAACATGAAAAAAAAGACAATCAAATTTCTTGTTCCTTATCCTTACGACATTGCCCCCGGTCAGCGATTTCGTTACGAACAGTATTTGGAAATTCTTAAAGAAAATAATTTTGATTATGAATTATTGTCTTTTTTAGATGAGCAAACAAATAAAATTCTCTACAAAAAAGGACATACCTTGCAAAAAGTAACAGGAGTTTTAAAAGGATTTTTAAGACGATTTTGGCACATTTGGAAGGCTAGAAATGCCGATTTTGTTTTTGTCTATCGGGAAGCTACGCCTGTTGGTTTTCCGTTTGTAGAATGGATTTTGACAAAAGTTTTTGATAGAAAATTGATTTATGATTTTGATGATGCAATTTGGATTCCTGCCACTTCTTCTCAAAATAAATTGGTTGCTTTCTTAAAATCGCCTGATAAAGTCAAAAAAATATGTAATTGGTCGTATAAAATAAGTGTAGGAAATGAATATTTACAACGTAATGCGAACGAATTCTCAAACTCTTCTACAAAAGCAGTTTTGAATCCGACAACGATTGATTTAGAAAAAAAACATACTCTTTTACACATACATAATTCAGATAAAAAACCGATTATTGGTTGGACAGGTTCGCATTCTACGCTGATTTATTTAGAAATGATAATTCCAATTTTGAAGGAATTAGAACAGAAATACGACTTTGTTTTTCGTGTTATTTGTGATAAAAACCCAAATCTTGATACAGAGAATAATTTGAAAAGTTTTGAGTTTGTAAAATGGAATAAAGAAACGGAAATACAAGATTTATCAGAACTAGATATTGGAATTATGCCACTAACGGCTGATGCATGGGCAGAAGGAAAATGTGGTTTTAAAGCCTTGCAATATATGGCTTTGGGTGTTCCTGCTGTGATTTCTCCGATTGGTGTGAATAAAAAAATCATTAATCAAAATGAAAATGGTTTTTTAGCAGACACAGAAACCGAATGGAAACAGTATTTATCTTTTCTCTTAGAAAACCCACAACGCAGACAAGAAATGGGAACTTTAGCTTTAAAAACTATCCAAAATGAATATTCTGTAAAATCTAATAGGGAGAATTTTTTGGGGTTGTTTGGGTAGAATTAATGTGAGTGAAGATTTAATTTTTTTCGTTTAAAATACTTATTGTAAAAATAACGCTGAAGTAATTTTCTACTTAGAAACGACTCTCAAGCCGTTGTCGGTGTCTCCACCGACGACAGACTAAAAACCTACCCAAAAATTCCTTTTTGCGTATCCAATTTAGAAACTGATTTTGCTTCCAATTCAGTATGTCCCATCAACTGCAAATCAATCTGACGAGCAGCTTCACGCCCTTCTGAAATTGCCCAAACCACAAGCGACTGTCCTCTTCTCATATCTCCTGCTGCAAAAACTTTAGGATTTTGAGTTCGGTAATTTTGTGCTTGAATATTTCCTTTTTCATCTAACAAAACGCCTAATTCATTGAGCATTTCGGCACGTTCTGGGTGTAAAAAACCCATTGCCAAAAAAGCTACATCACATTCAATAATACGTTCTGTTTTTGGGAGTTCTTCAAAACCCATTTTGCCATTTTGAGTTTTCCATTCTATATCTACAAGTTTGATTCCTGTGAGTTGTCCTTTTTCATTGCCTATAAATTCTTTGGTAAGAATAGACCAAGTACGCTCACAACCCTCTTCGTGAGAAGACGACGTTTTGAGCATCATCGGCATATCCAACCAAGATACATTTTCATCTCTTTTTTGAGGAGGCATCGGCATAATTTCTAGTTGAGTGATAGATTTGGCTTTTTGTCTGTTTGACGTGCCTATACAATCCGAACCTGTATCTCCACCACCAATAACGACAACTTTTTTGTCTGTTGCTAAAATTTCATTTTGTTGATAACTATTCCCTGCATGGTCGTATTTAAGTGATTTTTTTGCGTTTCGCTTGTTTTGTTGGCTTAAAAAGTCCATTGCAAAATAAATTCCTGTCAGTTCTCTTCCCTTGATAGGCAAATCTCTAGGAACAGTCGAACCACCACAAAGCAAAATAGAATCAAACTCTTCCATCAAATCTTTGACACGAATATTTACACCTACATTCGCATTGGTTTTGAAAATAATACCTTCGGCTTTCATTGTTTTTAAGCGACGGTCTATGATTTTTTTCTCTAATTTAAAATCAGGAATTCCATAGCGAAGAAGTCCACCAATAGCATCGGCACGTTCGAAAACAGTTACAGTATGTCCTGCTTTGTTCAGTTGTGCTGCTGCTGCCAATCCTGCTGGTCCCGAACCTATCACAGCCACTTTTTTTCCTGTTCGTGTTTTGGGTGGATTTGCTTTTACATATCCTTTTTGATAGGCTTTTTCTATGATAAATCGCTCAATCGCTTCTATGGCTACGGCAGGTTTATTAATTGCCAAAACACACGAAGATTCACATGGAGCAGGACAAATTCTGCCTGTAAACTCTGGAAAATTATTAGTAGAAACAAGTATTTCATACGCTAATTCCCAATTTTTTTGATAGACAGCATCGTTAAATTCTGGAATAATGTTTCCTAACGGACAACCACTATGACAAAAAGGAACGCCACAATCCATACAACGAGCAGACTGTTCGACGGCTTTTTCTTTGGAAAGTGTTTCTTCTACTTCCAAATAATCTTTTACCCTTTCGTTTACATTTCTTTTGGTGGGTATATCTCTATCAAATTCTATAAATCCTGTTGGTTTTCCCATTTTATTTTTTGTTTAAAAGTAGTCGGTAATGACACCGACAACGGTTTAAAGTGAATTCGTTTTTTCAAAAACGTATTTTTACGTATTTTTTGCTTCTAATTTTGTATATTGAACTAAATAAAATTATATCAAACTATTTTTAGATTATGAAACAAATCGCTGTAAACTTCCCAGAAGAATTGGCTTTGCATTTACGAATGAAAGACAAAGAATTCGATAGAGAAATAAAGAAAATTGCTTTAATAAAATTGTATGAATTAGAAAAAGTATCTTCAGGAAAAGCAGCTTCCATATTAGGAATCTCTAGGATTGCTTTTTTAGATTTGTTGAATGAATATGAAGTAAGCATTTTTGGTGAACTAGATGATGATGAAATAAATGAACAATTAGAAACAATTAGAAATATAACTAAAAAGTAATTTTAATAATACAAAATAAAATTTTATGAATTTGACTGTTATTTCAAATACAACTCCTATAATTACCTTACTAGCTATCAATAAATTTGACTTGTTAAGACAATTATTTGGAAAGATTTGTGTTCCTTATGGTGTCTATCAAGAAATAGAAGATGGCAAACACAAATCTTTTTATACTTATTTACCCAAACACGATTGGATAAAAATTGAAAGCGTTTCAAATGATTTAGCTCTTCAACAGTTGGAAGAATCATTGGATAGAGGAGAAGCTCAAGCCATTATTCTATATCAAGAAATGAAAGCTGATTTATTAATCTTAGATGAACGATTAGGAACTAAATATGCTAAAGCTAGAAATTGTAATGTCATAGGTACGTATGGAATTTTGCTTAGAGCAAAAGAATTAGGCTTAATTGATGAAATAAAACCTTTACTTTTGGAGGCAAGAAGCAAACAGATATTCATAGGAGATAAACTTTTTGATTTAATCTTAGAGAAAGCAAACGAGAAATAAATAAACAATATTTACGACACTTGGAAAGTATCGGCTACTTTATCATTTTCAAGTTTT
>DAIUBX010000014.1:0-8688 GCA_036846465.1 Bernardetia sp. | reverse complement strand
ACGACAGTTGGAAACTGTCGGCTACATCTTCAAGTTTTTGCAATAAACTAATATTTCTATCTGACAAAGCTCGTTTGAAATCAATCGGCATGATTTTAATAAAGTGAGCAACAGAACTTTCCCAATTCTCCAAAATTTCTTTAGCAAGTAAAGAATTTGTATTTTCAAAATGATTGTTTAGATACATTTTAATAATCTTTTCGTCTTCAGAATTGAGTTTTTCTAATCTTACCATTTCGGAATTGAGTTTTTGTTCGAAATCGCCTTTTTTATTCCAACTATAAGCCACTCCTCCACTCATTCCTGCTGCAAAATTTCGCCCTGTTTCGCCTAAGTTAATCACCAAACCACCTGTCATATATTCACAACCATGGTCGCCTATGCCTTCTACAACAGCTTTTGCACCCGAATTACGAACTGCAAAACGCTCTCCTGCCATTCCTCTAATGTAGGCTTCTCCTGAAGTTGCACCATACAAAGCAACGTTTCCAATTATGCTATTTTCGGCTGGAATAAAGGTTGATTTGTGGTTGGGATAAAAGATAAGTTTTGCACCTGAAAGTCCTTTTCCGACATAATCATTTGCATCTCCTTCTAATTCCATCGTAATTCCTTTTACTGCAAAAGCTCCAAAACTTTGCCCTGCTGTTCCTTTGAATTTTAGGTGCAACGTATCTTTGGGAAGTCCTTTTAAGCCATGTTTTTTAGAAATTTCATGAGAAAGTAAAGCACCTACGGCTCGGTCTGTATTTTGAATTTCAAAGTCTGTTTGTATTGGTTTTAAATTATGGATAGACGATTTGACTTTTTCCAAAATTTTCCAATCCAATACATGTTCAATTCCATGGTCTTGTTCTTCTTGTTTGAACAAACCCACTTCTGAATTTGCAGGAACTTTATATAAAATTTTTGACAAATCAAGATTTTGATGTTTCCAATGCGTTCCGTCATCACGAATTGCCAATCTATCACTTTGTCCTATCATTTCATTAACAGTTCTGAAACCTAATTCTGCCATAATTTCCCTAAGCTCTTCTGCCAAAAATTTAAACAAATTGACTACATATTCAGGCTTTCCAGTAAATAAAGCTCGTAATTCTTTTCTTTGCGTCGCCACTCCAACAGGACATGTATTGAGATGACATTTTCGCATCATAATACAACCTGTACTTACAAGTGCAGCCGTTGCAACGCCCCATTCTTCTGCACCCAATAAGGCAGCAACAGCTAAATCTTTTCCTGTTCGAATTTGTCCGTCTGCTTGTACGGTTATTCGGCTACGCAATTTATTTTTGACTAATGTTTGATGTGTTTCTGCCACTCCCAATTCCCATGGAAGTCCTGCATGACGAATCGAACTCAACGGAGAAGCACCCGTTCCACCATCATGACCCGAAATAAGAACGACATCAGCATGAGCTTTTGCTACTCCAGCAGCCACCGTTCCGACACCTGCTTCTGAAACCAATTTTACATTAATTCTAGCATGACGATTGGCATTTTTTAAGTCAAAAATCAGTTGTGCCAAATCTTCAATCGAATAAATATCGTGATGAGGAGGAGGAGAAATCAAACCTACACTTGGTGTCGAATAACGCACTTTTGCAATCCAATCATCAACTTTATGCCCTGGTAATTGCCCACCTTCTCCCGGTTTTGCACCTTGAGCCATCTTGATTTGAAGTTCGGTAGCATTACTCAAATAATAGCTATTTACTCCAAAACGTGCAGAAGCAACTTGTTTGATAGAAGAGTTCATCGAATCGCCATTTTCTAAGGCTTCGTAGCGTTTTGGGTCTTCGCCACCTTCTCCACTATTACTTTTTCCACCTATTCGGTTCATGGCAATAGCAAGAGTAGTATGTGCTTCCCAAGAAATAGAACCAAACGACATTGCACCAGTTGCAAAACGTTTGAAAATGTTTTCAGCAGGTTCTACTTCTTCAATCGGAATGGGTTTGCCTGTTTTGAATTTGAGCATTCCACGCAAAGTAAGGGCTTTTCTTGTTTGGTCGTCTATTAAACGAGTGTATTTTTTGAATAATTGATAATCTTCTCTTTTGGTGGATTCTTGAAGTAAATGAATGGTTTGAGGATTAAAAATATGTTCTTCTCCTCTTTGTTTCCATTGATAAACTCCTCCTACTTCTAAATTTAATTTTGTTGTCGTGGTGTTATTTTTGGTAGGATAAGCGATTTGATGACGAATCAAAACCTCTCTAGCAATATCATCTAATTTTAGTCCTCCAATTCTTGAAACTGTTCCTGTAAAATACCTGTCTATTACTTCATTATCAATTCCTAACGCTTCAAAAATTTGAGCTCCTTGATAGGATTGTAGCGTAGAAATTCCCATTTTGGCAAAAATCTTTAATAATTCTTTTCCTACTGCTTTGATATAATTTTTTTGTAATTCTTCTTCTGTCAGATTTGTATCTAACATGCCTTTTCGCTTTTGATACGCAATAGTTTCTAAAGCCAAATACGGATTGACACCTGACGCACCAAAACCAATCAAAGTAGCAAAATGATGCGATTCCCAAACGTCTGCCGTTTCGCTAATAAGTCCAATCGTATCACGAAGTCCTTTATTGATAAGATGATGATGTACTGCCGACATTGCCAACAAGGACGGAATTTGAGCATGACTAGAATCCGAACTTCTATCTGAAAGAATAATAATCGAAAAACCATCTTTTACGGCATCTTCTGCATAATTACAAATTCTTTCCAAACCTCTTTCTAGCATTCCAGCCTTTGCATCTGCCTTAAAATAGGTATAAATAGTTTTGGTTTGAAAACCTTTGTGGTCAAGATGCCTAATTTTATCTAAATCTTTATTATTTAATATTGGTTGAGGAAGTTCTAATGTATGACAATGTTTTGGCGTTTCGGTAAGTAAATTTTGTTTTGCTCCCACAAACGAAATCAAGGACATCACACTTCGCTCTCTGATTGGGTCAATTGGTGGATTAGTTACTTGAGCAAATAATTGCTTGAAATAATTTGCAAGGTGCTGACTTTGGTCAGATAAAATGGCTAGAGGCGTATCCAAACCCATAGAACCGAGCGATTCTGTCCCTGAAAGTGCCATTTGGCTAATTATATATTTCAAATCTTCGGACGTATAACCTGCCTCTATTTGCCTTTTTATGAGGTTTTTGTTAGTTAATGGAGTAAATCTACTTGCAGGTTTTAGAATTTCTTTGAGTTTGATTTTATTTTCTTTGAGCCAATCGCCATACGGTTGTTGTGAACATATTTGAGCTTTTACTTCTTCATCACTCAAAATTTTCCCTTGTTCCATATCCACAATAAACATTCTACCCGGTTGTAAACGTCCTTTAGAGATAATAATAGAAGGGTCAATATCCAAAACACCTACTTCTGATGCCATAATTACTCGGTCATCGTTAGTTACATAATACCTAGACGGACGCAGACCGTTACGGTCTAAAGTCGCACCAACGATTTTTCCATCTGTAAAAGTAATAGAAGCTGGTCCGTCCCAAGGAGCCATTAATGAAGCGTGATATTCATAAAATTCCTTTCGCATCTTTTCCATTTGCTCATTTCCGTCCCAAGCCTCTGGAATAAGCATCATCATAACGTGAGGAAGCGAACGCCCACTCAACACCAACATTTCGATAACATTATCCAAATTAGCAGAATCAGACTGCGAAAGTCCACAAATAGGACGAAGCATGTCTAGTTCTTCTTTAGTAAAAAAATCAGATTCAAACTGCGTTTCAGAGGCTTGAAACGAGTTTACATTCCCTCTAACAGTATTTATTTCGCCATTGTGAGCAATATATCTAAACGGCTGGGCAAGTTTCCAAGAAGGAAAAGTATTGGTAGAAAAACGAGAATGAATGACTGCAAGAGCAGAAACAACATTTTCATTGTGCAAATCCGAAAAATAAGGACGTACTTGTGCAGTTGTGAGTTGTCCTTTATAAATGATTGTTTTGTAAGAAAGAGAAGCAAAATAAAAATTTCCATTTACTCCCTGCACACTTTCATTGATAACTCTAGTGGCATAATTTCGCAATACAAACAATTTTCTTTCAAAATGAAGAGGGTCTGAAATACGGTAGGGCAGTTTGATAAAAACTTGTTCTATGACAGGTTCTGCTGATAAGGCAGTTTCTCCTATTCCTTCATTATTGGTAGGAACTTTTCGGTAGCCGATAAGCTCAAGATTGAGTTGTTTTATTTTTCGGTCAAGAATAGTACGACATTCTTTCCTCAATTCGGCATCTTTTGGAAAAAAAACCATTCCTACACCATATTCGCCATACGGAGGCAAAATAAGTCCTAACTTAGTACATTCATCTAAAAAAAATTCGTGAGGCATTTGTATCAAAATTCCAGCCCCATCTCCTGTATTTGTTTCGCAGCCACACGCTCCTCTGTGTTCCATGCGTGTAAGCATGTGAATGGCATCTTCTATGATTTGATGTGATTTCCTTCCTTTTATGTTAGCTACAAATCCAATTCCACACGCATCGTGTTCGAAACGAGGGTCGTATAATCCTTCTGTCTTCAATTTTTTACTATTTTTTGTTCATTTTATGTATATTTTTTGTGGTGTGTGTGTAATTTGTGTGTGTTTTGGTTGTAGTTCAACTAAACTCTATTAGTTAGTTAGATTAAAAATAAGTTTTTGTTGAATAGGAATATTAAGTTAGCAAATAATTTTTGATTAATCAAAAAGATTCTGATTTTATACACCATTTTCAGTAAAATACCCAATTTTTTACAAGTCATATTTGCTTTTCTCCAAATTATTCTCGTTATTTGGGTAAAATACCAATAAATACTCTGCAAGCATAACATTTTTTAGAAAAAAATAAAGAGAATTTGTGTTTTGACACAAAATTTGTAACAAAGTCAATCTTTTTCTAAATTATCTCTACTATTAAAATCGCTTTTCTTTTATTCTTTAAAAATAGAAAAGAAAGTTGGTTTAGGGTTCTTAGTGTACTATCTTAGTAAATAATAGTGTTCTAGTTTTACGTTTCTGAATTATTTTTTAATTCAAATTCATTGCTAATCCACCACTAATTAACCGTTTTGTGATACGTATTTTAGATTTAAAACACCTAATAAAGAAACTGATTATCTACTTTGATTCAATTTCTTTATTTGGACTACTTCATAAGCA
The DNA here is from genome assembly GCA_036846465.1 of Bernardetia sp. Lineage (GTDB taxonomy): Bacteria > Bacteroidota > Bacteroidia > Cytophagales > Bernardetiaceae > Bernardetia. The sequence goes on along the minus strand of DAIUBX010000014.1, from coordinate 3,521 downwards.
ACTCTGTTGTTTGGTTTCCAAACTTCACTATTTTTTTGTCGCTTTGTTTGTAGTAAATTCTATCACAAAAGTAAATATATTCCATTACAACAACCCATTATCATGCAAAACACATCTAAAGAACTTCTAAATTTGATAGAAGTAAAAGGAGAAGTTACGCCCCAATTTAAAGAAATACTAACTGATGAAGCCCTGTCTTTTTTGGCAGAATTACATCAAAAATTTGATGCTCGTCGCCACGAATTATTAGAAAAAAGAAATAAAAGACAAGAGCAAATCAATAATGGAATTATGCCTACTTTCCTAGCCGAAACAAAGCATATCAGAGAAGATAAAAGCTGGAAAGTTGCTCCAATTCCTCACGATTTACAAGACAGAAGAGTAGAAATTACAGGACCAGTTGAGCGAAAAATGATGATAAATGCGCTCAATTCAGGTGCAAATATTTTCATGGCAGATTTTGAAGATTCAAATTCTCCGACATGGGAAAATGCTGTTCAAGGTCAGATAAACTGTTATGATGCTATTCGCAAAACAATTACTTTTCACGATGAAAAGAAAAATAAAAGCTATGAATTGAATGAAAAAACGGCTGTTTTATTAGTTCGTCCTCGTGGTTGGCATCTTGATGAAAAAAATGTATTAATTGATGGAAAACCAATATCAGGTGGTCTTTTTGACTTTGGATTGTATGTTTTTCACAATGCAAAAGAGCTTATGAATCGTGGTTCGGGAGCTTATTTTTATCTTCCAAAAATAGAATCTCATTTAGAGGCTCGTCTTTGGAACGAGGTATTTGTTTTTGCTCAAAGTTACCTTAACATTCCTGTCGGAACGTTTAAAGCAACTGTTCTTTTAGAAACCATTATGGCTTCTTTTGAGATTGAGGAAATTTTATACGAACTCAAAGACCACATGGCAGGAATCAACGCAGGACGTTGGGATTATATTTTTTCGGCTATCAAAAAGTTTAGAAATGTAGTCAAAAATCCACTTCCTGACCGTAGTCAAATTACCATGACAGTTCCATTTATGAGAGCTTATACCGAACTTTTGGTAAAAGGTTGTCATACAAGAGGTGCTCATGCGATTGGTGGAATGTCTGCTTTTATTCCTACTCGCCACGACGAAGAAATCAACAAACAAGCCTACGAAAAAGTACGAAAAGACAAAGAACGTGAAGCAAATGATGGTTTTGATGGTTCTTGGGTGGCTCACCCCGATTTGGTAAAAGTAGCAAAAGATGTTTTTGATGCTAAATTTGGCGACAAACCCAACCAAAAAGACCGTTTGAGAGAAGATGTAAACATTGAACAAACGGCAAAAAATCTCTTAAATTTTGATATTGAAGGTGGAACAATTACCGATGCAGGTGTTAGAATGAATTTCAATGTCGGCATTCGTTATATCGCTTCTTGGCTTGATGGAATTGGTGCAGCAGCCATTTTTAATTTGATGGAAGATGCGGCAACAGCCGAAATTTCAAGAACCCAGCTTTGGCAATGGCTCAATAATCCAAATGCAAAACTAGAAGATGGTTCTCAAATTACAGAAAGCTATCTAAGAAAATGCATGGAAGAAGAATATCAATCTATAAAAAATGATTTGGGTCAAAATTTTGAAAATTCAAGATTTCCAGAGGCAAAAGAACTTATGGAAAAATTAGTTTTCACAAAAGACTACAAAGACTTTTTGACAACAGAAGCCTATCATTTAATCAGTTAGCAGTAAACAGTTATCAGTTACCAGTTATGAAAATGCAATTAAACTGGTAATTGGTTACTACTTACTGATAACTGAAAAAATAAACCAAATCCTTAATTACACAAATAATGCTATAAAACGCAATTTTAAACACAATTATTAATTTTCATTTACTGATTACTGGTAACTGATAAACACAAACGCACACCTTTCTATAATCAATTGATAAAAAAATAAATTTAAAAACTGGTTACTAATAACTAGTTACTGTAAAAAAACTGGTAACTGATGACTGGTAACTGATAACTGAACATTATGACAAACGGAACTTCAAACAAATATGCTCACAGAAGCGTGTCAGAATTAGAAAACGAATGGAAAACATCTCCACGTTGGAAAGGAATTGTTAGAGATTATACGGCTGAAGACGTAGCCAAATTACGTGGTTCGGTAAAAGTAGAACATACACTCGGCAGAATGGGTGCAGAGCGTTTGTGGGACTTGATGCACAGCGAACCGTATGTTCATTCACTCGGTGCAATCACAGGAAACCAAGCCGTACAGCAAGTAAAAGCTGGTTTGAAAGCAATTTATATGAGTGGTTGGCAAGTGGCAGCAGACGGAAATAATGCTGGACAAATGTATCCAGACCAAAGTTTGTATCCTGCTGATAGCGTTCCAAAAATGGTAACTCGTATCAATAATGCTCTTTTACGTGCCGACCAAATCGAAAACGCAGAAGGACAAGAGCCAATTCATTGGTTAGCTCCAATCGTTGCCGATGCAGAAGCTGGTTTTGGTGGTGTTTTGAATGCTTTTGAATTGATGAAAGCGATGATTGAAGCAGGTGCGTCAGGTGTTCACTTTGAAGACCAACTTTCTTCTGCCAAAAAATGTGGACACATGGGAGGAAAAGTATTAGTTCCAACTGCTGAAGCCGTACAAAAATTGAAAGCTGCTCGTTTGGCTGCTGACGTTTTGGACGTTCCTACTGTTTTGATTGCTCGTACAGATGCAAACGGTTCGTATTTGATTACAAGTGATATCGACGAAACTGATGCTCCATTTATTTCTGACGAACCTCGTACTTCAGAAGGATTTTTTGTTTTGAAAGGTGGAATCGAAGCTGCCGTAGCTCGTGGATTGGCGTATGCACCGTATGCTGACGTAGTTTGGTGTGAAACTGGAAAGCCTGATGTAGAAGAAGCTCGTTATTTTGCTGAAAAAATCCACGAAAAATTCCCAGGTAAATTATTAGCTTATAACTGTTCGCCTTCTTTCAACTGGACTGCAAACTTAGATGCTGATACCATCGCAAATTTCCAACAACAATTAGGCGAAATGGGTTACAAATATCAATTCGTAACTCTTGCTGGTTTCCATAGCTTAAACATGGGAATGTACGAACTTGCATTGAAATACAAAACCGAAGGAATGGCTGCCTATTCTCGTCTTCAAGACAAAGAATTTGCTTACGAACAGCACGGTTATACAGGAACTAAACACCAACGTTTTGTAGGAGCTGGATATTTTGACCAAGTAGCTCAAGCGATTATGGGTGATGGTTTATCAACGGCTGCATTGAAAGGCTCAACAGAAGAAGAGCAATTCAATAACAATGAAGCTCATGCTTAATTTTATAAACGTCTTTTAGAATTTTTGAAAACGAACTATCTCTTTTTTTTGGGGTGGTTCGTTTTTTTTGTTGGTATTATTTTTATAAAAAATATAATATTATGAAATATATAATTTTTTATATATCTTGTTAGTAGTCTTAATGCTCAAATTTTTTCACAAAAAACTATTTACTTATGTCT
>DAIUBX010000013.1:3784-14160 GCA_036846465.1 Bernardetia sp. | reverse complement strand
CTGTGATGCAACTTCTTACCCAAAGTTGGCGTTGGTCGCTTTCATTATTTTTAATGATGATTGGAATTGGAATTTTGTTTTGGGGAGCATTAGAAGCTAATTTTACACAAGAAAAACCAAAACCAAACAGTATTTTTTATCTCTATAATCTTGATGATAACAAACAAACTTGGATTTCTTATGATGAAAAAAGCGACGAATTTACAAAGCAGTTTTTGAGTAATTCGGCTACTTTCGATTCTATTCCAAAGGGAATTTATCCAAGAAGAACAAAAAATATAAGTGGAAACTGGAATTTCTTACAAGACAGCAAAACAATAAAATTAGATTCTTCTTTCAATTTTGAAGCTCCTTTACTTTCTGTTGTTTCTGATTCTATAATTAATGATACTACATATCGTTACAAAATTTCTATCAAACCAGCACGTAATGGTGAATGGATACAAGTTCATAGTTCGGTTTTGGAAGCCATTTGGAGTGATACAACTAGAGTTCCTTTGACTGGTGCAAATAAATATTATCGAACTATCAGTATTTGGGCTTTACCTGATTCAGGTGCAGTTATCGATTTGGAAACCTCACAACCTAATCCAGAATTTTGGGTAAGCGAACTCAAATATGGTTTGCAAGAAGTAGATAAACTTATCAAAACAAAACGAGAAAATAACATGATGGCAGCTCCGTATCCATATGGCGAAAGTGTCATTATTCAGAAAAAATATAATTTTTTAGAGGAAGAAAATTGAGAAAAGAAAAATGAGCCTCAAAAAAAAACGGAAAGTTTTAATTGACTTTCCGTTTTTTGAGTTTTATGTTCTTTCAAGTCACTTTTATTTCTTAGAAACAGAACTATGAACAACTGCAAAAAGTAAAATAGAAACAGTTATTCCAAAAAGATTTGCATCCAAATCATAAGGTAATTTCAAGCCTTCTAGTTTCTGCATCAAAATCAAAATTAGAGTAGTTGTTCCTCCTTCAATCATCGCTACTAAAGCAGCCGTAGGACTTGGATTTTTGGTAAAAAGCATTGCCAAAACAGGCAAAAACAAACCAGAAACCATAAAAGCATACGTAGGAATCAAATAAACGGCACTTAGTCAAGCACCCAAAAGACCTGTAAAAAGCATCCAACTTCCTGCAAGTCCTATCGAAAAACCTCCTCCTACATCTGTCGCCACCACGGAAAGTCCGATATGCCCTGCTGAAAGTCCACGCCCACCTACATAATAATCTTCGTCTGATTTGTTAGTGCGATAAAAACCAATAGCTAAAAGAGTAATAAAATAAACAATAAAAATACTAATATCTATCCAATGTAAATCCATTAAAAAACGTTTTTTTGATAATTTTGAAATAATATTATAAAATACAAAATTTCGAAGGTAACGAAAATGGAAGGGACATGCTAGTTTTAGATTTATTGTGAAATTTTGAATATATTAGCAGAAAAATAAAGACACACTATAAAGTTCAATACTAAAATAAGTAAATGAGAATTAAAAACATACACATAAAAGGATTATTTGATACTTTTGACCATTTTATTCCCTTCAATCAAGAAGATAGAATAACAATTATTCACGCTCCAAATGGTTTTGGAAAGACCATTATCTTAAAAATGCTTTATGGACTTTTGAAAATGGATTTTTCTATTTTTGAGAAAATTCCTTTTGATTCTTTTGTTGTGAAGTTTGACGATAAAACTGAAATAGAAATTTCTCAAAAGAAGAACCCTTTATTAAAAGATCAAGAATATGAGATAACATATTTAAATAAGCGAAATAAAAAACTTTCCTACAATCCTTTTGAGAAAAAACAGGATTATATTCATAAAGACTTTGATATATATGAAAAGTATAGTAGTATATCACGAAAAGAGCTAGAGGAGGTTTATAAAAAAACATTAGAAGAACTAAGTTTAGAAGAGAATAGTATAAGGAGTGAACAAACACATACAAAGCCTTCCAAAGACTTAGATATTCCTTTATGGTTTGTTTTAATCAGAAAAATAATAAGAACCCATTTTATAGAAACTCAAAGACTTCTAATTATAGATAGCACAAAAATAATGCAACGTATAGGAAGTGGTAGTACAAGTAGGTATATAACTAATTCTGTAGAAAGCTACGAAACGGAGCTAAAAGACATAATAGAAGATACCTTAAACAAATACGCAACTACTTCACAAAGTTTAGAAAGAACATTTCCCAATCGCCTAATCACTCAAAAAAAACAAGAAAATCTGACTATTGAAACTATAAAAAATGAATTAAATAATTTAGAAGAACGAAGAAAAAAACTGCAAGACGTTGGTTTGTGGGATGATGACGATTTGCAAGATATGAGTTTTCAGATTCCAGATAATACAGATTCTAGTTCGCTTAATGTTTTGAACTTGTATATTCAAGATGCTCAAGAAAAACTAACTGTTTTTGATAGGTTGGAAAAGAAAATTGCTTTATTCAAAAATATAATTAATAGCCGTTTTCAGTTTAAACAAATGAGTATAGATAGGGAAGACGGTTTTTCATTTTTAACTCATAAAGGAAAGAACTTAGATAGTAATGACTTATCTTCTGGCGAACAGCATCAATTAGTTTTGCTTTATGAAATGCTTTTCAAAGTGAAAGAAAATGATTTGGTTTTGTTAGACGAGCCAGAAATTTCTTTACATATTACTTGGCAAGAGAAATTTTTAGATGATTTAGTCAAAATAATCGAACTCAATCCTTTTGATGTTGTGATTACTACACACGCTCCCGAAATTATAAATGACCGTTGGGATTTGACTGTTGGACTTTCTAAAAATAAGGAGAATGTCTAAAAAAGGATTACAACGTAGTAGCGCAGGTTCTGTATTATCTGCAATCGGTATGAAACTGAATGCAAACAATGATTTGGTATTTATTTTGGTAGAAGGAGATACAGACAAACGACTTTTCAAAAAGATTTTTGATACTTCGAAAGTGAGTATAGAAATTACGTTTGGCAAACAAAATTTAGTGGAAGTAACAGACTTGTTACATCAAAACAAACTCGGTCGTGAGGTTTCATTTTTTGCTATAAAAGATTCAGATTTTGATAGAATTAATCAAAAAAGCGAAATAAAAAATCTATACTTGACAGATTTTAGTGATGTAGAAACGATGATTTTGAGTTCACCGGTTTTAGATTCTATTTTGTCAGAACTAGGACAAGAAGGAAAATTAGAGAATAAAAATGTATTGCAGATTTTATTGAATGAAGCTAAATTATTGGGAAGTTTGAAATTGATAAATGAAAGAAAGGGTTTGAATTTGAAGTTTACAGAACTCAATTTTAGTAAATTTATAGATAAATCAAGTCTGAAAATAGACATTGATAAAATGATAAAAACAGTCTTTGATAATTCGAAAAGGCAAGATTTGAAAGTAGAAGATTTTAAGCTAAAAATCAATCAAATTTTATCCCAAAACCACGACCTTTTACAACTCTGCAACAGACATGATTTAGTAGAACTTCTTAGTATTTCGCTTACAAAACTTTTAGGAAGCAATAAACAGCAAGATGTAAAAGTAGAAACTTTAGAAAGTTCTTTGAGAATAAGTTACAGACTTGAAGATTTTAAATTAACAAAACTCTACGCTTCAATTATAGAGTGGGAAAAACAAAACGGTAAACAAGTCTTTTAACCGTTAGAACCAAAAAAAATGACACTAAAAAAAATAGTGTCATTTTGAAATCATCCTTTTTCTAAGAAATAATTATTCTAAGTTGTGATATACTTCTTGAACGTCATCTTCTTCTTCTAATCTGTCGATAAGTTTCATTACTTCCTCTTCTTGTTCATCGGTAAGTTTTTGAGTTGTTTTTGGAATGCGCTGAATATTTGATTTTTTTGGTTCAATACCTTTTGCGTCCAAGAATTTTTGCATCTGCCCAAAATCCTCAAATTTTGTATGAATAACAATAATTTCTTGCTCCACGCCCTCTTCTACTTCAATCGTTTCGGTTGTGATGTCTTCTGCACCAGCATCGATAAAGTCAAGTTCTAGCTCATCCATATCTACTTTACTCGCTTCAATTTCAAACACCCCTGTTCTATCAAACATAAATTCCAATGAACCTGTCTTTCCTAAAGCACCTCCACAGCGTGAAAAGTGCATTCTTACCATAGCTACCGTTCTGTTTGAGTTATTGGTAGCACATTCTACCACGACAGGAATTCCGTGCATAGCATAGCCTTCATATACAATTTCTTCATAATCACCATCTTCTTTTGAGGAAGCTCGTTTGATTGCAGCTTCTACTCTATCTTTTGGCATATTGAAGCCTTTTGCATTCTGCATTGCCGTTCTGAGGCGTGGATTTGTATCTGGGTCTGCTCCTCCATCTTTTACTGCAATCGCTATTTCCCTTCCTACTTTTGTAAAATTACGAGCCATTGCACCCCAACGTGCAAACTTAGCTTTTTTACGATATTCAAATGCTCTTCCCATTTCTATATTGATTTATAAAATTCTGTTTTGTTCTAAATTGAATAATAGTTTACAAAATTAAAAAAAATAGTTGAAGGCTTATTATTTCTTGACCATCTCTTTGAAAAAATCTTCTTGGAAATGTAAAACTACCTATTTATTGTCCGAACCTTCCGAAATAGGTTTTTCTAATAAAATTTTATGACGAGATTTATTCATAATCCAAGTAGCTATCGTGTCAGCCCAATATTTTGACGATTCTCGTGTTGGGTGTGCGCCATCTCTTTCTCTATCAAACTCTAAATCTTTAGACAAGAAAAAGGTATTAGAAGGCATATTTCGTTCAATAATTTCATTAATTCCTGTATCATCTTTCCAGTTTGGAGGACCTACCCAGATAAAAGGAGTATCACCAGCTTGTGCAATAATATCTTGAATGTCCTTTTCTCGTTCGTAAATATCAGTTCTAAAAAGTTCGTTTGCTCCTAACGTAAAAATCACAATCGTAGGCTTATAAATTTCTATTAAACTCTTCAAACTATCGGTTTTACTCCATTGAATGGTAAGCGAACTATACCAAATTCTACCCTTCAGATAATGATTATTATGACTAGCATAGCTCATAAAAGCTAAATACAAACCTTCTGCCATAGAATCGCCAGTCAATAAAATACGCTGTGCCGAAGTATCAACACTATTTTTACGAGCTAATTCTAAAGAATCAACAATAAAAAAGGTCTGTTTTGCTAATTGTTGATACAAAAAATCAGTTGAAGGAGGTATAAATAACGCTTTTGCATTTGGCTTTTTGATAGACAAATCAAAATTTACAGGTTCGTCGTAGCTATCCATTGCATACAAACCCAAAACAACACACAAAACAACCAACCAAACAGAAAATAAATTATGTAAATTGGATTTAGAAGATTTTTTTTGAGGGGAAGGGGAAAGAAAATCAGACAATTGGACTAAATAAATTATGTACAACAGACTTTCTAAGGAACAATTACGAATTAAAAATTACGAATTACGAATTAAACCTTTTGAATATCAATTAGTTATGTATTTGAAATAGTAGTTTATTTAATTCTTATTCCTAGTCTGTTCAGAAATAAAAATAAAGCAAAAAAGAAAACTAAAAAAAGAGAATCAAAAAATTGAGTTTTCTAAAATTCTCTTAGAAAGTTCAAATTTATCAATTCTCTTATCAAAAAACTAAAAAACTATTTTTTAAGCAGGAATATTTATGTTTTTATTATGAAAAGAAAGCCAAATATTCTCTTGGTCTGCAAAAAGAACTTGATGTAATGGACTTTTAGAAAGCCACTTTTGTAGCATTTGAGATTCTTTTTCAGTAATTTGTCCACTTAATTGTTTGGTAATGAGCTGAAGATACTTTATTTTTATTGGCATGGTTGAAATAGATTTTGAAAATAATAAAAAAGTAAGAAGCAATAAATACGGTTTAGTTAAAATAAAGACGAACAATAAATGATGTCCCCCTATTTGCTTATCTTTAAATTATGTAGTAATTAATTTTATAATTGAATAATGAAAGAATTTGAAAACTTAAATAATGATGCTTTTCAAACGGCTCACCTAACTAAAATTATTGATAAAAATAGAGAACTTATCTTTATTCAAATTTCAGCTTCCTTATGGAAAGAAATAGAATCAAAAGTAGAACCCATTGTTTATCAAGAACTTAAAGAGCAATTTAAAAAAGCACAAAAACAAAAAGCAGATGCAGAAAAAGAAGAATTTTCTCCCTTTGAATATATAGAAACACTGCAAGCAGAGCAATTAAATAATGATACATTCATTAAAAAACGTTTCAAGAACAGTACGCAACAATCTGAACAAGTGCAGCAGTACTTATACGCTTTACAACAAAAATTAGCCGAACACAAACCAGTAAAATAATTTTTTTTAACAAAATGCTTCGTCTATCTATTTTTTGTTCAAAAAATCATTTTGATTACCTTTGATTTTTAATTTAGAATAATTACGTCGTTGTTTGTGTTCTCACAAATAACTCATTTATATATATTTATGGAATTTGCCCCTTTATCATCGTGGTTTCCAAACAATCCAAATTGGAATACAGCGAATCATCCTTTGTTCATTGCAGGCCCCTGTAGTGCCGAAACACCTGAGCAGCTTATGGAAACTTGTCAAGACATCGCTAAAGATGACAGAGTACAAGTTTTGAGAGCAGGAATTTGGAAACCTCGTACACGTCCAAATCAATTTGAAGGAGTTGGAAAAATTGGTTTAGAATGGCTTTCAGATGTCAAAAAAGCAACTGGAAAACTAATCACTACCGAAGTAGCCAAACCCGAACACGTAGAAGAAGCCCTAAAACATGGTGTAGATATTTTATGGATTGGTGCAAGAAGTGTTGTAAATCCGTTTACAATGCAAGAAATTGCAGATTCATTAAAGGGAATTGACGTTCCTGTCATCGTAAAAAATCCAATTAACCCAGATGTTGCGCTTTGGATGGGTGGAATTGAGCGCATTTACCAAGCTGGAATTACTAAAATGGCTGCTTTGCACCGTGGTTTTTCTAGTTATGGAAATACAAAATACCGTAACGAACCGATGTGGCAATTAGCTATCGAAATCAAAAGTAAATTGCCTTCTTTGCCTCTTCTTTGCGACCCAAGTCATATTGGAGGAAAGCGAGAATTGATTTATCCCCTTTCTCAAAAGGCAATGGATTTGAACTATGAAGGTTTGATGATAGAAACTCATCGCAGTCCTGATGATGCTTGGAGTGATGCCTCTCAACAAGTTACACCAAAAAAATTAGCTGAAATTTTAGATAAATTAATTATCCGTACAGGAAGTTTAGAAACACTTGAAAAAGCAGGACTTTCAGATAAATTACAAGAACTACGTAATCAAATCGATAAAATTGATAGAGAAGTAGTAGAAAATTTTGTTGCTCGTTTGGAACTTGTCAAACAAATAGGCGATTACAAAAGAGAAAATAACCTTCCTGTTTTTCAATTAGACCGTTGGCAAAAAGTGTTTGAAAGCCGTCCAGAATGGGCAGAAACAATGGATATTAACCCAGATTTTGTTTCAGCAATTTTCAAACTTATTCACGACGAATCTATACGCATTCAAACAGAACGCAAAGAAGATTTTTAGATAAATAAAAAACACCTATTATTTTCAATCAATTTTGAGAAAAATAGGTGTTTTTCTTTACAAAAATTCAATTCTGATAATTTTGTAAAGACTTTATTTAGAAATATTCAAAATAAGCAAAAAATACTGTTACATATTGCAATGCTATTTTTTGCAACGTACCTTTGAATACGTTTTATTCATTTGCTCAAAAACTATGTAAATAGCCTTTTAAACAGTATATTTATAGCATGTTTATCAATGAGGTTTACTCAAATAGAGAAAAATACAGAACATCAAACAAAATCACTAACGAAAGATTTATTAGATATTCTTTTATTGTTATTTTACTCTAGTAAATTTCAACCTCTTATTAATTATTTTTTAATCAACCTTTATCAACTTAACCAACTTCCTATGAATTGGATTATACGCACCCTGACAAGCAGCTTAGGCAAAAAAGTTTTGATGTCGCTGACAGGGTTATTCTTAGTAACGTTTCTGATTGTTCACATGGCTGGTAATTTTCAGCTCCTCAATCCAAGTGTTTTGGCAGCAAGTGAAAGTTTTAATATTTATGCTGTCTTCATGACAACATTTCCAGTAATTAAAGCTACTTCTTACTTGCTTTACGGTTCTATCGCTCTTCACGCTTTAGTGGCTCTTTTTCTTACTTTGCACAACAAAAATGCTCGTCCGACAGGATATGCTATTAATGGAAGTGCAGAAAAATCTTGGGCTTCTCGCAACATGGGTATTTTAGGCTCAATTCTATTGTTTTTCATTATCATGCATATGGGACAGTTTTGGTTTCAATACCATTTTGGTAATCAACAACCCATCATGGAAATAGATGGAATGGCTTATAAAAACTTATATGCACTTGTTGGTACTACATTATCTGTTTGGTGGTTTGCAGTTTTATATCTTATTAGCATGTTTGCAGTAGGCATACACCTATGGCATGGTTTTGAAAGTGGTTTTCAAACATTAGGACTTAACCACAAAAAATATACACCTCTTATCTCTGCTGCAAGTAAAGCTCTAGCAATTCTTTTTATTGTAGGTTTTTCTAGTATGCCTTTAGCTATGTTGGTTCAATTCGGACCAGCAAATTCTATTGAAGAAGCTGCAAATAATGTAAAAGTGAAATCTGAAAAAGAAGGTGTAAAATGGAAGGTTTCTAGCTGGTCAGACTTAAAAGCTGATACAAAATGGGAAGAAGTTCCATCTACGGTAGCAGAATAATTTTAGTTTTATTTTTTGTCGTTGTCATTAACAACTAGCCGTTGTTGGTGTCCTTACCAACGATACTAGAATTAGTTTTTTAATTAGAAAAATTCTAAATTAAGTCTAATTTCAAAACCTTTTTACTAACAAATTATTCAGTATCACATAAATAGGTAATTCTTTCAAGTCATTCAATTTATACTGAATCAATCAAAAGTTACCCTTGAAAAAAATGTATTATTTGTAAAATACAAACAAAAAACAATTATGTCAGCACTCAATTCAAAAATCCCTGAAGGCCCAATCGGCGAAAAATGGGACAAACATAAATTTAATATTCGTCTCGTAAATCCTGCTAACAAACGTAAATATACCGTTATCGTTGTCGGAACAGGTCTTGCAGGTGCAGCAGCAGCAGCTTCTTTGGCTGAACTCGGCTACAATGTAAAGTCATTTACTTTCCATGATAGTCCAAGAAGAGCGCACTCTATTGCTGCTCAAGGAGGAATCAATGCAGCCAAAAATTATCAAAATGATGGTGATAGCGTTTATCGTCTGTTTTATGATACTGTAAAAGGTGGCGATTACCGTTCAAGAGAAGGAAATGTACACCGTTTGGCACAAGTAAGTGTAAATATTATCGACCAATGCGTCGCTCAAGGTGTTCCTTTTGCTCGTGAATATGGTGGGATGTTAGACAATCGTTCTTTTGGTGGAGCTTTAGTTTCACGTACTTTTTATGCAAAAGGACAAACAGGTCAGCAGTTACTTTTAGGTGCATATTCTGCGCTTAGTCGTCAAGTAGCGACAGGAAAAGTAGAAATGTTTACTCGTACTGAAATGCTTGATATCGTAAAAATTGATGGAAAAGCAAGAGGAATTATTACTCGTAATTTAGTAACTGGAGAAATTGAATCTCACGCAGGACACGCAGTATTGCTTTGTACTGGTGGTTATTCAAACGTATTCTACCTTTCTACTAATGCAATGGCGTGTAACGTAACGGCAGCTTGGAGAGCGCACAAAAAAGGTGCTTACTTTGCAAATCCATGCTTTACTCAAATTCACCCAACTTGTATTCCTGTATCGGGCGACCACCAATCAAAACTTACTTTGATGTCTGAATCGCTTCGTAATGATGGACGTGTTTGGGTACCTCGCAATCCAGAAGACAAAAAGAAAAACCCTGCTGAAATTGCAGAAAAAGATCGTTTCTATTATTTAGAAGAAAAATATCCAACTTTTGGTAATCTTGTTCCTCGTGACGTAGCTTCAAGAAATGCAAAATATGTTTGTGATGAAGGATTAGGAGTAGGAGCAACAGGAAAAGCTGTTTATCTTGATTTTAGTGATGTTATCAAAAGAAACGGACAAAAATATGTAGAAGATAAATACGGCAACTTGTTTGATATGTACAAACAAATCACAAACGAAGATCCTTATAAAATGCCAATGAGAATTTATCCAGCAGTACATTATACAATGGGTGGACTTTGGGTAGATTATAATTTGATGACTAATGTAGAAGGACTTTATGCCCTTGGAGAAGCT
>DAIUBX010000013.1:0-3774 GCA_036846465.1 Bernardetia sp. | reverse complement strand
GAACCGTTTAGGGGCATCAGCTTTGATGCAAGGTTTGGCTGATGGTTATTTTGTTGCCCCTTATACAGTTGGCGATTTCTTGGCTACTCAACCTTATAAAGTGGAAGATACTTCGCACGAAGAATTTACGAAAGCAAAAGCAGCCGTAGAAAATAGAATTAAAACGGTAATGAGCATTAATGGAAAACAAACTCCTGATGAGTTCCATAAACGATTAGGACACATTATGTGGGATTATTGTGGAATGTCAAGAAATGCTGATGGTTTGAAATTGGCTCGTACAGAAGTTCAAAAACTACGTGAAGAGTTTTGGAAAGACTTAAAAGTAGTAGGAACAGAAAATCAACTTAATTCAGAACTTGAAAAAGCACTGCGTGTAGCTGACTTTTTAGAACTTGGTGAACTTATGATTATCGATGCTCTTGACAGAAATGAATCTTGTGGAGGACACTTTAGAGAAGAGTACGAAATCAACGGAGAAGCAAAACGTGATGATGAAAATTATTCGTATGTAGCAGCGTGGGAATACCCTAATGAAAATCCAATGGAACACATGAAAGGCGACCCAATTTTACATAAAGAAGAATTAGTATTCGAAAATGTAAAACTTACTCAACGCAGTTACAAATAATACTGTAGCCGATAGCTTCTGTAGCCGACAGTTTCCAAACTGTCGTAAAAAAATAACTTTCAATTAAATAGAAATACATAAAAATTATGGCAGAACAACATAATTCATATAAAATAAAAGTGTGGAGACAAGCCAACGCAAAAGCAAAAGGCGAGTTCAAAACCTATAAATTAGATAACGTTTCGACAGATATGTCATTTTTAGAAATGATGGATTTATTAAACGCACAATTAATCACTCAAAACGAAGATCCAGTAAGTTTCGACCACGATTGTCGTGAAGGAATTTGTGGTTCTTGCGCTATGTACATCAACGGACACCCACACGGAAACGTAAGAGGCGTTACGACGTGTCAAGTACACATGCGTTCTTTTCCAAATAATACGACTATTACTATTGAGCCTTGGAGAGCAAAAGCGTTTCCAGTTATTAAGGATTTGACAGTAAATAGAAGTGCTTTTGATAGAATCATTCAAGCAGGAGGTTATGTTTCTGTAAATACAGGAAATGCTCGTGATGCAAATGAAATGCCTATTCCAAAAGAAATTGCTGATGAAGCATTCGAAGCAGCAGCTTGTATTGGTTGTGGTGCGTGTGTGGCTGCATGTAAAAATGCGTCGGCTATGCTTTTTGTTTCGGCTAAAGTTTCTCAATTAGCTTTACTTCCACAAGGAAGAGCAGAAGCACAAAAACGTGCTGAAAATATGGTTGCTCAAATGGACGAAGAAGGATTTGGTTCTTGTACAAATACAGGCGCATGTTCGGCTGAATGTCCTAAACTTATCGGACAAGAACACATTGCTCGTCTGAATAGAGAATATTTGACTGCAAAAGTTTCTTCTAACTTTGTGAAATAATGTAGCTCACTCTTCAGAGTGAGAAAGCTATTTTATAACTAAATTCCAATACAATTTTTTTTGTATTGGAATTTTTTGTAATATCTATTTTATTTATCAAATTATGATGTTTTGTTATGAGAAGGTTTCTTTTTTATATCGCTTTTCTTAGTTCTTTATTAGTTATTGCAATTCATATTTTGGCTGTTTTAGGAATAAATATCGTAGAAAATAATTCTTATACATTTTTATTGACCGTGTTTGCTATTATGATTGGGATTCCAACTATTTTATTTATCAAAAAAGATGATAGACAAAATGAAAATGTATATGGTCTAAAGATCCTTGCAGTAAACAAAGCAAAAGTATTTTATTCTCTAATAATAGGCTTAATAATATACGGAATATTTAATTTTGTGCTTTTTTTTTACAAAAACCATAGGTAAAGGAACAGTAGATATAAAAAATGGGGTGTATGTCTCACACAATCATGGAAAAGATATTAAGAAAATTACAAAAGAAGAATATCAACTTTATAAGACAAATGAATTAAGATTCGGTTCAGGAGAATGGGTTTGTGCGTATGGCATTATAACAATAGCTCTTTACCAACCAAAGAAAAGATCAAGTAAAACAAATAAGTCTTAGAAATAATGAAAAAAATATTTTTTTTTATAGCTCTTTTTGGGGCTTTAAGTGCTATTACCGTTCATATTTCGGCTATGTTAGGAATAGATGTAGCTGATAAAAGTCCGTTTATATGGCTATTGCATGTTCTTATTTTTATGGTTTGGATTCCCACTATTTTTTCACTTAAAAAAGAACAAGAGCAAAACAAAGAAGCAAATGCCTTTACTCTATTAACTAAAAACAAACCAAAATGGCTAATAGGTCTAATAATAGCAATAGCAGTTTATACAGGTTTTAACTTTATGTTTTCTATGAGTAATACAGAAGGAACATCCAAAGAAGAAAATGGAATTTATAGTTTACATAATCGTGGAAAGCACATCAGAAATATTACAGAAGAAGAATACCATCTTCATGAAGCAAATGTACTAAGAGGTTTTTCTGGGCATTGGATTTTGTTTTATACAGTAGCGACAATAGCTTTGTATAAAGGAGAATCTAAAGAGGAAGATGAGATTAAACCGTAACTTCCTGAATTATACGTAATAGATTTTACAATGATTGAAAAAATATCTAATTGCGTTAAATGGAGAATGATTTTAGTTTTTTAATAAAAAAAAGAGTCTTTTTTTGATATTACGTAATACGTAATATGATTTTTTACTCATTTTTGAGATAAAAAACTAAAAATACGCATTGATTTTCATAATTCGCATACTTTTTATGGAATTTCAAAAACTATTCCCTACAAATTGGGAAGTTACGGATTAAAAGTAAGCATTAAATTTTAGAGTAAATTTCATTATATCCTATTTTCTACAGCTTTAAACCATCAACTTTGCGTAACTGCAATGGCAGCAATACTGACTGTTTTTGCTCCACTTTCCAAAAGTAGATTTATACATGCTTCCAAAGTAGCACCAGTAGTAACTACATCATCTACAATCAAAATATTTTTATCTTTTATTTCTTTTGGTTTCGGAACTATAAAACCAGCTTTCATATTATTATATCGCTCTTCTCTTGATTTTTTAGTTTGAGAAGTTGTGTTTGTGACTTTCTGTAACCCATGTTCTAAGTGTGGAATTTTCCAAATCTCTGCCAATCCTTCCCCAAAACAAGCACTTTGATTATAACCTCTTTTTCTAAGTTTTTTTGGGTGTAAAGGAACAGGAATAATCACATCAAAATTTTTATAAAAATCATTTTCCAAAAGCTCTTGTCCATACCAATTCCCTATAAGCGTTCCCACTTCTGGACAATCTTTGTATTTGAGATAATGCAACATACTTTGTACATCTCCTTCTTTTTTAAAAAATAAATAAGCAATAGCATGTTCAACCTTAGTTTTTCCCCAAAACTTCTGCGCTAAAGTATTTTCTTTATCCAAATGAAAATTTGTTCTAGGAAAACTCACTCTACATATCGAACAAATCGTTTTTTCTCCTTGCTCTATCACGCCACTACAAGCCAAACAAGCATCAGGAAAAAGAACATACACAAAAGCCGACCAATAATCTTTGAAAGATGCCATAAGAAATTGTAAGAATGAAAAAGTAAAAGAAGTTTTATTTTTTAGAAAAATACAAAAAATAAAATAAAAGACATCTATTCTAAATACTTTCCAAACTCTTTTCCACAAAAAAAGCCTTCAAAATCATTTTATTGATTTTAAAG
>DAIUBX010000012.1:9388-14755 GCA_036846465.1 Bernardetia sp. | reverse complement strand
TTATTGGTTCAAAAGAATCTTTGATTTGGTGTGATATTGCACACAAATTTATTGTAGTAAATAATGAAGAAAAAATTTATAAAAAAATTAAGGATTAATCTACTACCTTTCCTTTTATATTTTTCCTTGGTTAGAAATAAGAATTAAATAAACTGCTATTTTTTGATTTGTAATTAATTGGAAATCAACAATTTAGAATCATAATTAGCTTTGCTGCTTTGGCGAGTCGTAATTTTTAATTCGTAATTGTTCCTTAGTAACCAAATATTGATAATGGGCGATAATAAACAAATTAAAAGCTAATTTTGAGCTAAATGGTAAAAGAAACACATCTTACAAATAAATACAAGGCTGTAGTAATTGGTGGTTCAGCAGGAAGTTTTCAACCTATGGTTCAAATTCTTTCTTCTATACCTCGTGAATTTCCTTTGCCTATATTTCTGTGTTTGCATCGGCTCAAACATGTCCGTCATGGGTTTGTAGAGGCTCTTTCTATTAAAAGTCAGAAAGATATTATCGAACCGATGGACAAAGAAAGTATCAAAAAAGGAATCGTTTATTTAGCACCTGCTAATTATCACATGGCAGTAGAACTCGGAAATTCTGTTTCTCTAAATACTGAAGAGTTGATAAACAATTCTCGTCCTGCAATAGATATTACTTTTGAGTCTGCAGCGTATGTGTATCGTGATAAACTGATTGGTATTTTGCTTTCAGGTGCAAATAAAGATGGAGCAGTAGGAATGCAAAAAATCAAATATCGAAACGGTCTTACTATTATTCAAGATATTGAAGAGAGTATGATTAATGCAATGCCTTTGGCTGCAAAAAACATAGTAGATATTGATTATGAATTAAAAGTAGATGAAATTATAGCTTTTTTGTTAAAGCTAAATAAGGTTTATCAACAATAAATTTAAAAAGCATATCTTTAGGGGTATGAAAATGTAGCGTATCTTTTAAGATGTGCAAAAAGTTAAAATTTTTAAGAATAAATGAAAAAATTCTTTCAAAATAGTACTTGGTTTGGACTGGCAGTAGGAATATATGCCATTGGCATTTTTGTGTCTGGACTTTTGTTACTTCGCCTAAATGAGATACTTCAAAATGCAGCAATCCCCAATGAAAATAGTAATTTTTTGATGGGCTTTGTGCTTTCAGAATTACTCTTGGGACTTATTCTGATGGTCGCTTTTTATGTACAATGGCAGCGCAAGCAAGCGCAAGGAGATATTATTTATGTAGATAGATATGTAAATGAAGAAACTAATGAAGATGAGACACAAGTAAAAATATTAGATTGGAATACACAAAGAGAGATTTTATCCAAAATTCTAAAAAACACAAACAAGACACAGTTTTCAAATGATATTCTCAAACATATTTGTAACGAACTCGAAGCAGTCTCAGGAGCTTTTTACATCACTCATAGTGATACAGATTTTAGGAGAATCGAACTTGTAGCAACTTATGCCTTTGCACTTCCTGATAGCCAAACTTTATTTTATGAATTTGGAGAAGGAATTGCAGGACAGGTAGCCAAAGTAGGACAAAAAACTTATATTAGAGATATTCCAGAAGGTTATCTCAACGTTCTTTCTGGCTTGGGAGAAAGCCAACCCTCTGTTCTTTTGGCTGTGCCTATTCAACAAGATGATACACAAAAAGAAATAAAGAAAAATCCAGTAAAGGGAGTTATTGAATTAGCTTCTTTTAAAGACTTTACTGATTCTGAAAAAGAATATATAGATAAAGTAGCTGATTTAGTAGCCAAACATTTATAAAATTTAAAATTATTAGTTACTTTTAAGAATAAATCTAATTCGTTAATTATTCTACTTAATTAATCCCTTTAATTAATCCCTTTAATTAATCTCTATGCTCAATCGATTCAGCATTCGTAACAAAATCACGTTACTACTTTTATTAGTAGTATTTATGGCTGCGTTGGTACTTAGTTTGGTTTCTTATAACCGTGGAAAAGAAGCTGTTGAGCAGCGTTATTGGCAAAATCTTAAAGTAATCAATACGCTCAAAAGCAAAGAAATTCAAGGGGTTTTTTCTCAAATCACTTCTCATGTCAGTTTACTTCAAGAATACTCCTCTGTTTTGCAATCATTACGTAGTGTAAACACAATTAGTGAAAATAAATACACAGACACATTACAAAGTCAGCTACGAAATAAATTAGATGAATCTTTACTCCCTTTTCAAAAAATATATAATTATCCAAATTTAGTTTTAGTAAATAAAGATGGGCGAATAATTTACAAAACCAATTCAGCAGCCGACTATCTTATTTTTGGCAGAATCTACGACCGTTACCAAGTTCTTCTTACACATGCTCACGACGGAATTTATTTCAATGAGCCTAGAGTTGCAAAAGAACTTTCAGGCACTCCGAGCAGAATGGAAGCTATTGCACCTATCTATGATCCAGAACAAAACTATCTAATCATTGGCTATATCATTGCAGAATTAGATATGGGTGTCGTTTATGATGTTGTTGCAGATACAACAGGACTAGGACAAACAGGTGAAATCGTTTTGGGAAGGCAAAAAAGTGCTACTACAATTACTTTTTTGAATGATTTAAAATCACAGCGTGCCAATACTCCAAAAATTACAGGCGATGGAAAAGCAGAAGGATTAGAAAGAGCATTAAAAGAAAAAACAACAGGGTATGGATTTGTAATAGATTATAAAGGAACAGAAACACTCTCAGCTTGGAACTATATTGAGCCTGTAGGCTGGGGAATTGTTACTCAAGTTGATAAAAGTGCTGTAGAGAATGATTTAAACGGACTTGTAATTGCCTTTATCTTAACAGGAGCAGTTATTATCATTGTCGCTGGTGGTCTTGCTTTTGGTTTTTCTACTGTCCTTACTCGTCCTATTGAGCGTTTGCAGGTAGTTTTAGGAATTGTAGCAAAGGGAGAATTACCCAAAGAAATTAAG
Organism: Bernardetia sp.; assembly: GCA_036846465.1. Lineage (GTDB taxonomy): Bacteria > Bacteroidota > Bacteroidia > Cytophagales > Bernardetiaceae > Bernardetia. Next base: position 11,797 of record DAIUBX010000012.1, on the reverse strand, counting down.
AAAGAAACCAAGGATGAGATTGGTCAAATGACAGAAGCTGTTAATAATTTAGTACAGGCTCTAAAACGAACGGCAGACTTTGCCTATCAAATTGGAAAAGGGAATTACAAAGCCACTTTCCGTCCGATGGGAGATAATGATACATTTGGTAATGCCTTGATTACGATGCGAGATAGCATTCAAGATGCAGATAGCAAAGACAAACAAAGAAACTGGATTGTATCAGGCGTTGCAGAAGTAGGACAAATTTTACGTGAATATCAAACGATTGAACTTCTTTCAGAAAAAATTATTGCTTTCATTACAGAAAAAATAAATGCTGTTCAAGGTAGTTTTTATGTAGTGGAAGAAAATGAAATCACACAAGAAAGCAGTATTGAAATTCGTGCGACGTATGCCTATCATAAAAGAAAATACCTCAAAAAATCATTTCGTTTTGCTGAAGGATTAGTAGGACAAGCAGCCATCGAACAAGATATTATCCTTCGCACTGAAATTCCAGACAATTATATGACAATTAGCTCAGGACTTTTGGGAGAACGAAAACCAAAGGCTTTGCTTATTGTCCCTCTTATTACAGATGAGAAAGTCTATGGAGTAATGGAGTTTGCAGGATTTTCAAGATTCACAGATACAGAAGTTAATTTTGTTCGTGAAATTAGTATTATCATTGCAAGAACAATTTTTAATATAAAGGTCAATGACCGTACTATCTCCCTTCTTCAAGAATCGCAGCAAATGAGTGAAGAACTTCAATTACAACAAGAAGTTTTGCGCCAAAATGCCGAAGAAATGGAATCTACACAAGAAGAACTCCGTAAATCTAATGCACGACTAGAAGAGCAAATATTAGAAGTAAATCGTACTCAAAAACGTATGCAGGTTCTATTAGAAAATGCCTCAGAAGTAATTACGATTTATGAAAAAAATGGAAAAGTACGTTATATAAGTCCGTCTATCGAATCTATTTTGGGTTATGAACAATCTGAACTCATAGGAATAAATGATGTAGATAACGTTCAGCAAGGAAGTAAAGAAACCTTTAGACAACTTTTTGAGAACCTTTTGGAACATCCAGACGAAAATATTACCATTCAATACGAATACCGTAAGAAAAATGGAGATGCTGTTTGGTTAGAAGCTACAGGAACAAACCGTTTGAGCGATCCAGCCATTAGAGGAATTGTTATCAACTCTAGAGATATTACCGAGCGAAGACGTGCTGAACAAGAAACTCGTATGCGTGGGCAGATGCAGGCACTTTCTGAAAATTCGCCAGACCTTATTATGCGTCTGAATCCAGAAGGAAAGATTTTCTATATCAATCCGACCATTAAAAATCTTACAGGTTTAGAGCCTTCTACGCTGACAAATAAGATGATGAGAGGTTCAGAATTACCTGTTGCCATTGTTAAAAGAATAGAAGAAATTACAGAAAAAGTAAACCGTACTGGGAATAAAGTACTCAGAGAATTAGAAATCGATTCAGTAGCAGGTCAGCGTGTTATGCAAACGACAGCTATTCCAGAATACAATGACCAATCCTATTTAGAATCTATTTTGGTAGTTTCTCACGATATTACAGAACGAAAACGAACTGAATTTGAGGTAAGAGAAACCAACCGTAAAATTTCAGAAAGTATCAATTATGCAAGACGTATTCAAGGTGCAATTTTGCCTGAAAGTCGTCATTTACAAAGTATTTTTCCAGATTCATTTATCTTTTATAAACCTAGAGATATTGTCAGTGGAGATTTTCCTTGGTATGTTCAAAAAGGCGACAATGTTTATATGGCAGCCGTTGATTGTACAGGACATGGAGTTCCAGGGGCTTTGATTTCACTAATTGGTTATTTTATCTTAAATGAAATTTTGAGTTCTAGTCAAACGGTTCTTTCTCCTGCTCAGATATTAGATAGACTTAATAAAGGAGTTACACAAACTCTACGACAAGACACAGAAGGAAATACCAAAGATGGTATGGACATTGCGCTTTGTCGTATCAATAGAAAAGAAAATAAAGTAGAATTTGCTGGGGCGCACCGTCCTTTGTATATTTTACCAAAAGAAGGCGATTTGATACAACTAAAAGGCGACCGAAAACCAATTGGTGGTGGTGCTATTTATAGTGAAAGTGATGACTTTAGTAATCATAGTCAAACTATCTCAAAAGGAGATTCAATCTATATTTTCTCTGATGGTCTGCCTGACCAGTTTGGTGGAAAAGAAGATAGAAAATTCTCTGCTAAACAAATACGTGAAATTTTGATAGAAAATAGAACTCAAAATATGGAAGAAATGCACATTACTTTTGAAAACCGTTTTGAAAAATGGATGGGCAATGGTAAACAAATCGATGATATTTTGATTTTGGGTTTGCAGGTTTGAGTGCCTCACCAAGCGCTTCTG
>DAIUBX010000012.1:7349-9378 GCA_036846465.1 Bernardetia sp. | reverse complement strand
TGATGATTGGTATTAAGTTCTGATAAATTTATTTTGAGTTTTCTTAAAATTCGTTTAATTTTTTAGAAAAATAAAGCTAATTTTTAAAGTTATTTTAAATCTCTCTTTGTTCTTCTAATAATTTATCCTAACTTAAAGGCATGTTTAAAGAGAAAGGTTCATAACAAGAACAAGTAAAAAAGAGATGTTTTGTATAAATAGTGTTGATTTTCGCTAAAAACCCTTTTTATTTGGATAAAACCTTTGCTTAAAACATTATTTTCTATGTACTTTTGTTAAACTGACTTATTAGAAAGTTTATCAGTAAGATATTTTAATTAAAATAGTTTATACAGACTCTAAAAATTCTTTTAGAGATACTTTCAAGACATTTAAGCCACTAATTATGAAATATATTTATGACTTACATAAAGTTATGCTCAAACAAAGCTTGCTTTTAGTATATGAAGGCGAGTTTAATCAAGAAATAACAAAGTCGGTTTTGGCAATGGCAGAACGCAATATGGATTCCTTTGGTGAACAGCGTAAGGTCAAGACAAAGGTCTTCAATGTCATGATGGAATGTATTCAAAATATTGTAAGACATTCAGAAAGTTATCAAGAAGATATTTATGGAAAGAATAACGCTATTTTTTCTTTAGCAAAGACTGATGACCATTATTTCGTACTTTCTGGTAACCCTCTTTTTACAGCAGATGTAGAAAAACTTGAAAACCGTTTGAAAGAAATCAATCTTATGGATGCAGCAGCATTAAAGGAGGAATATAAACGCATCATAAAACAAGGAAAAATATCTGATAGAGGTGGAGCAGGGCTTGGTTTCATTGATATGTCACGAAAATCAGGTAATAAAATTCGTTTTGATTTTGAAAAAATTAATGACGAACTTTCATTTTTCTCTCTTCGTATGACAATCCATCGTAATCCTGATGCAGGAGGAGACGATTAAAAACAGCAAAAGACATCTAAAAATATAGTCAATTATTTGACAATTTATTATTCAACTTACAACTCATTTTAGCATTTTATACTAAATATACTCTATAAAGAATATGGACGTAATCAACTTAGAACCAACAGAAGACACTCCAAAAGTAATCTTAGACAAAGATCGTCAGGTATTCGAAATATCTGGTCGTTCGTTACCTGAGGATGCTGCAGAATTTTATCAACCTATCTTAGATTGGCTTGACGAATACGAAAATCAAGTAAATCCAGATACGAAGTTTATGTTTAAGTTGGAATACTTCAATACAGCATCTTCAAAACTTATCTTGGATATTCTCTCTAAACTAGAGGAAATTGAAGGAGCATCTGTAATTTGGTATTTCCATGAAGATGATGAAGACATGGAAGAAGCAGGAGAAGAATTTTCTGACCTTGTAGATATTCCATTTGACTTCAAAACCTATTAATCAAAATAATTTTTTTATAAAAGTACATTGATTAAATATATTATATCTCTGACTATACTTTTTTATAAAAAATATTCTTAACTGTGTTTTTTGTGTAAAAATAGTGACTTATTTTTACACGAAGTTCATTTATGCAATTTGTTTAATGTAAATAGTTGATTATCAATTATTTAATTATTCATTGTCCGTCAATTTTTATAGGGTAATTTCGCTAAGAGTGTTCTCTATTCGAAGTTTGCCCTTTTATGCCTTTTGCATAAAACTACTTTCTAGTCAGAAATTTATTATTAATAACATAGTACCACCAAAAGAAAGATAAAGAAAGAATATGAGTGAGGAAATACTAAAAGCCCTAACCCAATTATTTGCAGTTGTTTCTAAACAAGACGGTGGCGTATCTGAAGCCGAGCGTAATTTTGTCATTCGATACTTCGAACAAGAATTAGACAGAAAAAGGCTTGGTGAATACGTAGCACTCTATGATCAATATGCAGAACTTGGAGTAGAAGGAGAAGAGAAGAAAGCAAAAGGCGCAGAAGCGACAGCAGACAACCCAGAAGAGATAATAATTGATACAGAAGGAAAGACACCTGAAGAAATACAAAAGGAAAGAG
>DAIUBX010000012.1:0-7339 GCA_036846465.1 Bernardetia sp. | reverse complement strand
GGGGCAAAGTTGGTGAGAGGAGCCTATATGGAAAAGGAAAGAGAAAGAGCCGAAAGAAAAGCTGCACGAAAAGCTAAAAAAGCGACTGAGGGTGACAATAGTGGAAATATTCAACTTAAAGATAGCATGCGTACCCTCAAGGTATGTAGAGACATCAATAAAACACTCGCTCAAAAACAAAAAGTTATTGTTACTTTTAAGATTTTGGAGATGCTTGCCGTCGACAGAAACTTTAGTAGTCATAGACTAGAAATTATTAAAACAGCCTCTCAAATTTTCAAAATTCCAAAAGAAGAGTATGAACTCATGGAAAACTTTGTCGTATCGACAGATTCTCCTCAAATGTTTGACTCTCCTGACCTTTTGGTTTTTGATGAAGAAGCACCTCCAGTAGAAAGTAGAAAGAAATTTATTGATTCAGGTCTTTTAGATGGCGAAATTGTTTTTATTCGTCTTAAAAGTGTTGAATTGTATTTTACAAAATATAATGGAAAGGACGAGATTTTCTTAAACGGTCAGCTTGTCAAAAAAGGAACAATCGTTTTATTCTCAAATGGTAGTGTTTTCAAAACGCCAAAAGGTGCTCCTCTTTATTATAGTGATTTAGTTACTCGTTATAATGATACAGCACAACAAAACCCTATTTCATTCAATGCCATTAATTTAGATTATCGTTTTCCAGATGGAACTATCGGACTTCGCAACGTAAATATTGCCGAAGGTCCTGGCAAACTCCTTAGTATAATGGGTGCAAGTGGGGCAGGAAAAACTACACTTCTTAATGTTTTGGCTGGTTTAGAAACTCCATATAAGGGGGAAGTCCGTATAAATGGTTTTAATCTTCATACAGAATCTGATAAAGTAGAGGGCGTAATCGGTTATGTTTCTCAAGATGATTTATTGATAGAAGAACTCAGCGTTTATCAAAATTTATATTATAATGCAAAACTTTGTTTCAAAAACCTCAATGAAGAAGAGTTAGATGCTCGTGTAATGGAGGTTTTGGCAAGTTTAGGATTAGACAGAATAAAAGATATTACAGTTGGTAGCGTTCTCAATAAAATGATTAGTGGTGGACAGCGTAAGCGTCTCAATATTGCTCTTGAACTTATTCGTGAACCTGCTGTTATGTTTGTTGATGAACCTACTTCAGGACTTTCTTCACGAGATTCAGAAAATGTAATTGACCTTCTAAAAGAGCTTTCTCTTAAAGGAAAACTCATTTTTGTAGTTATTCATCAGCCTTCATCAGACATTTATAAAATGTTTGATAAAATGATTTTGTTAGATACAGGTGGTTATCCTATTTATTATGGAAATCCTGTTGAAGCGATTGCTTACTTCAAACGTGCAACCAATCAAGTAGGAAGTGATAATGGACAATGTCAGACGTGTGGAACAGTTACGCCCGAACTTCTCTTTAATATAATTGAAGCACGAGTAGTAAATGAATATGGAGAATATACAGGTGTTAGAAAAATTGCTCCTGCTGAATGGAATGACCTTTATAAACAAACACACTCTATTTCGCCAGTAGAAACTGTTAATGAGCCACCACCAAATTCATTAAGTATTCCCTCAAAAATCAAACAAGCTGCTATTTTTACGACTAGAGATTTTCTCTCTAAGATTAGTAATACGCAGTATATGCTTATCAATCTTTTGGAAGCTCCTATACTTGCACTTTTACTTTCTGTAATTGTTCGCTTCAAAAATGCAAAAGATGCTGAAGAGTATGTATTTAGATACAATGACAATGTTCCTGCTTATATGCTGATTGCTATTATTGTAGCTCTTTTTATGGGACTAACAGTAAGCGCAGAAGAAATTATTCGGGATAGGAAAATTCAGAGACGTGAATCGTTCTTGAATTTGAGTAGAATGAGTTATCTGACTTCTAAAGTAGGTATTTTATTTACACTTTCGGCTGTTCAAACGCTTACTTTTGCGCTAATTGGTAATACTATTTTAGAAATTCAGGGAATGTACTGGCAATACTGGCTAGTTTTGTTTACTATTTCTTGCTTTGCCAATGCCTTAGGACTTAACATTTCAGCTTCCTTCAATTCTGCTGTTACGGTTTATATTTTGATTCCACTTCTTTTAATTCCTCAAATGATTCTGAGTGGTGCAATTTTTAGATTTGACCAGCTTAACAACTCTATTGTAGAAAAAGGTCGTATTCCTTTAGTAGCTGATTTTATGGCTTCTCGTTGGGCGTATGAGGCTTTAGCTGTTGAGCAGTTTAAGGATAACCCTTTTGAAAGACAGATTTTTGATGTCGAATTTGAAATTAGTCAGTACCAACATAAAGCTAATTTTTGGATTCCGAAGATGCAAGAAATTTTAGATAGGGCAGCTAATTACGCAGAAAGTGCTCAAAATGAAAAAGCTGATTCGGTTATGATTTTGCTTCAAAATGATATTGCACTTCTTCGCCACGAATGGGAAAGCGAAAAAGTAGATGACATTTTAAAACGCTTGAAAGTACAAGCAGAAGACATGGATTTATCTTCTGAAGAACAAAAGCTATTAAATATTGATTTAGAAAAAACGCTTCAAATCATAGAATTTGATAGAGCTATGGCTGATAAATTGAAAGCTGTCTTAGAAATGATTCGCTCACAAGTTCTGACTCCTAAGTTTGTGGAAGCGCAAGAAACAAAAGATAGTATCATTAATGCCATGGAACAAGATCCTGAAAACAAACTCTCAGTAGTAGATCTCAAAAATAAATACACAAATGAGTATTTAGAATCGCAGGTTAAAAATGAAATGATTAAAGATAAATATGTAGAAGGAAATGGTTTTTTGGTGCAACAAACAGATCCTATCTTTGCTGTACGTAACCCAAATAATATTTCTAATGCTTTTGATTATCGTACTCACTTCTTTGCACCTGAAAAACATTTCTTTGGTAGCTATTTTGATACCATGTGGTTCAACGTATTTGTGATGTGGGCAATGACTATTTTACTACTCATTACTCTTTATTTTGAATGGCTCAAAAAGTTAATTGATTTTCTTGGAAACATTAGCTTTAAGACAAAGAAAAAATAACTTTAGGTTATACTTGACTTTTCTAATAGATTTACTAAATTTAGTTTATTATTTGAATTGCTCTCAAATTTGATGTATAATAGGTTACACCAAAAAGTTATATTAATTATTTCAATTACGCCAATATTCTCTTATATGAAACATTTATTTTATTCTATCCATATTAGTCCTCTCAGTTCTTTATCTGGGAAAAAAATGCTTTCTATGAAAAAATTACAACTTATCGCTTTTGTGCTTACTTTTGGGCTTTTTACACTTACATCTTGTGGTGAAGAGAAACCAAAAGAAGACACTACAGGAACAACAGAAGCTAATGCAGGAACTGCTGAGACAGGTTCAGACGAAGATATTTTAGCTCCAGGAGTTATGAACGATATTATCCAGTCGATTCCTTCTCCTTTGGAAGTTTCTATTTTGATAAAAGATTTAGGAACAGATTACCACAAGGATAATTTGAGTAACCCTGATTTGGTAGATAATTATACCAACAATTACAAAAAAGCTCTTAACTTGGGAGTTTATAGTACTGATTTAGGTTATGCTAATATTTATGAAAAAAATCAAGATGCTCTCAACTACCTCAATTCTGTCAAAAAATTAGCTGACGGACTTAATATTGGACAATTTTTCGATTATACAACTATCAAGAAATTAACTCAGTCAAACAAAGACTTAGATTCTCTTTTACAACTTACTACTCAAAATTTTGAGAAAATCAATACAGAATTACGTAAGCAAAAACGTGAATATTTAAGTATTCTCATTCTTACAGGTGGCTGGTTAGAAGCAAATTATATTACTTCTCTAGTTTATAAAGAAAGTAACAATGAAGACCTTAAAGAAAAAATAGGTGAGCAAAAACTTGTTTTGAATCGAATTCTTTTAGTTTTGAATGTTTACAAAAACAAACCGAACTTTAGTGGTTTTATAGCTGACCTAGAAGAACTCAAAAAAGTCTATGAAAATGTAGATATTGTAGAAAAAGATGGGCAACCAAAAATGGAAGTAGTAAATGGTGAAATTGTAATTACAGATGCGAAAGAAACAGTTGTTAATATTTCTGAATCTGATGTACAATCTATCAACAGTTTGGTAGCTTCTATCCGTAATAAAATTATTAGTAATTAATTTTATTCTAAATTTGTGATAAAAAATGTAATCAAAAAACCTCTTTATTAGCTTAAATAAGCTGATTTCAGCAAGAACCTAGTGGAAAAATTAAGATTGGACGGTTTTTTGATTACATCACATAGAAGAAGCGTATATACAAAATGATAATCAGTAAATAGTTATTGGTTGTTTAGAGATAAATTTAAAATAGACTAAAATTTATCTTTATCTTTACAAATCTTCAATGTAATAAAACCTTTAGTATAATTTGAGTATAATTTATTAGGTTAGGAGAAACGTTTCTTTATTTTTATCTATCTTTTTTACTTTTGGAAAAGTATTTGCAACATCACTCATTATTAACCTAATTGTTACATTAATTATACTATTTCCTAATTCCTAATTGAACAAGTTTTTGTCCAAATAAGCAAAACGTATGAAACATTTATTAATTCTTTTCTGTGCTTTTTTCCTTGTCGCATTTGCAGCCACTGACGCTCAAGCACAATGTAATACTGACCTTTATAACAACCTTGCACTCAAAAAACTGGCACCAGGTTACACTTTCGTAAAAAGCTACCGTATTGACGGTAAAGGGGGACAACGTAAAAAAATCGAATATACATGTGTATTCAGTAAAGGTACGGATTACATGATTCGTATGGCTGGTAAAGACGGAGGACCGAATGGTCTTATTGCTACTCTATATGACTCTCGTCGTTCACAATTAGCAACTAGCTACCTTAACAACAAGTATTACGATGGGCTTACTTTCAAATGTGCTTCAACAGGCATTTATTATTTGAGTTTTACTTTTAAAGATTCAAATAGCTATTGTGGAGCTGCCGTTTTAGGTTTCCGTCGCTAGAACGTCAAAACTCACTACCTATATAGAAAAATTGTACTAGAAAAAATAGTACGCTAATTATATAAATTAGCCAAAATTTCATAGAGCAAAAGAGCAAATCTTTTGCTCTTTTTTTTGGTCTATAAACTATTCAACTCATCAAAAACAGATTATAATCATGACAGAAAAAACAATTCCTTTTACACATCAAGCTAGATACTATACTTTTGGAGACTTATCTAGTCAAACTGAATATATTTGGATTATCTTTCACGGATATGGACAATTAGCTGAGTATTTTATCAAAAAATTTGAAGAACTAGATAAGGATAAAAATTATGTAATTGCTCCTCAAGGGCTTTCAACAGCCTATTTAAAAAGCTTCACTGGTAGAGTAGGCGCAAACTGGATGACCAAACACGGTAGGGAATTAGATATTGAAAATAATTTAAACTACTTAGAAACTTTAGTAAAAAGTGAACTAAAAGATATTTTAATTCCAAATGAATATTCTAATAAAAAAATAATTGTTTTGGGATTTTCACAGGGAGCAGCCACAGCAAGTCGTTGGATTGCTCATACTGACTATAAAATTTCTAAATTTTTGGTATGGGGAGGGATGATAGCACACGATATAGATGCTATTTTTTATCAAAAAATGAAAGATAAAATAACGCTTTTTTATGGAGATCAAGACGAATTTATAAGTGAAGAAGGATTAAAAACAAGCCTTATGAAATTAGAAAAACTAGGAATTAGTCCGAAATTAGTTCCCTACAAAGGTTCTCATAAAATCTACACAGAAGTATTACATCACTTTATTGAAAACTCTTTACGCTAAAAATTCGTTTTAAAGACAAGAGCGTTTATTTAAAATAATCTCTAAAACTACTTTACACCAAATTTTAAAACCTAAACATGGAAAACTCAACTTTTCAAGATGCTCCTGATGAATTCAAAACAGATTCAAAAACAGATACCACTACACATCAAAACGTGAGCAAATCTACTTTTTATAAAAAAGCAGCCACAAAAGCAATTACAGTAGCAGCAGATAAAAACAAAGTGCTTAGTTTAGTTTCAAAGGCATTTTTATATTTTCAAAAACATGAAGGAGATCGTCCAGTAGGCGAGGAAATAAAAGAAAAATTTAATACTCTTTTACGTTTGGTACGAGCTTTATACAAAAAAGAATATACCAGTTTTCCTTGGTCATCGCTTCTCAAAACTATTGCTGCACTCATTTATTTTGTATCTCCTATTGATGCACTTCCCGATTTTATCCCTGTTTTAGGATTTTTAGATGATTTTGCGCTACTTAGTTGGGTAATTAGCTCACTTAGTGATGATATACAAAATTTTGAAAACTGGGAACAAACAAAACAAATTGCCAATTAAACAAAGCATAAAAGTTTTATAAAAAATTACAAAACTATTGCTTTCTATCAAACGTTAGTTCATTGACAGTTAAAAAGATAGTAAGAATATTATCGACTCAAATTATACAAAAACGATAGTCATATATAAAACCTTATGGAACGCAAATCACAAGACAACATACCCACTAGCAAAGTTCAAAGAGCTGCAAAATTTGCAAAAACTGGCGTAAAACTAGGAGCAAATTATGTAAAACACTACGCCAAAAAAACACTTAATCCTAATCTTAGCCGACAAGAATTAGATGATGCAAACGCAAGTGATGTCTATGATACATTAAGTGAACTAAAAGGAAGTGCCTTGAAAGTTGCACAGATGATGTCAATGAGTGAAGGAATGCTACCGAGTGCATACAGCGAAAAATTTAAAATGGCTCAATATACTGCGCCTCCCTTATCTTTTCCATTGGTTGTCAAGACATTTAAGCAATATTTGGGTAAAAGTCCGAATGATATTTTTGAGCAATTTGATAAAGATGCAATGAATGCAGCTTCTATTGGACAGGTTCATAAAGCCAAAATTGGAGATAAAACTTTTGCTGTCAAAATCCAATATCCGGGAGTGGCTGAGAGTATAGATTCGGATTTGAGAATGGTAAAACCGTTTGCGATGCAGATTTTGGGACTTAGCGAACGTGATTTGGAGATTTATATGAAGGAAGTTGGCGATATGCTCAAATCTGAAACCAATTATAATTTAGAATTAGAGCGTTCTCAAAAATTGGCAAAACTAACACAAGAAGCCGTTCCAAATGCTATTTTCCCAGAATATTATCCTGAATATTCATCAGAAAGAATTTTGACAATGGATTTTTTGGAAGGAATGCACTTAAAAGAATTTTTGGCTACCAATCCAACACAAGAAATAAAAAATAAAGCTGCTCAA
>DAIUBX010000011.1:0-15772 GCA_036846465.1 Bernardetia sp. | reverse complement strand
AAAGAAGAGTTTTTAAAATTACGCATGAGTAGAAGTTCGGCAGGACGTTATGCGTTACATGAATTTGCTAAAAATATTTATTCTCTAAAGGCTTTTGATGCACAAGGAACTCAATTAGAAGTTGTTCGTACTTCGCCTTCTACGTGGAATGTACCAAAACCAAGTGATAATATGAAAATTGAATATACGCTTTTTGCAGATTATGCAGACGGAACATATTCAGGAATAAATACCATTCAAGCACATCTGAACGCTCCTGCTAGTTATTTATTAGTGGATAATTTTTATGATGAGAATTTTGAAAAAGATGCTTCCATCAGAAAAACAAAAGAAAATAAAGAACTCAAAACAATAGAAGTAACTTTTTCATTGCCTCAAAATAATACTTTTCAAGATAAAAATAATGATAAATGGACAGTTGCAACACAATTACCACAAATCAATGATTCTACTTTTTATGCTCCCAATTATTATTATTTGTTGGATTCTCCTGTTTTGATAGGAAATTTATTTTGGAGTGAATGGAAAGAAGCAAATCAAAATTTTAGAGTTGCTTTAAATAAAACAGGTACAGAGACAAGTACTGAAGAAGCCAAACTTTTTGTAGAGAATATCAAGAAAATTGTAAAAGAAGAAATTGCTCTTTTTGGCGAAGCTCCTGCTTTTGATTACGGAACTTATACTTTTCTTTTGAATTATCAACCAACAGCACATGGTGATGGAATGGAACACCGAAATTCTACAATAATTACAGAAGATACAAAACTAGATTTTCAGCATTTATTTACAGTTGCTCATGAGTTTATCCACGCTTGGAATATTGAAAGGCTTAGACCACAATCATTAGAACCATTTGATTTTTCTAGTACAAATATGGCTTCTGAACTTTGGTTTGGCGAGGGTTTTACGACCTATTATACGTATGTAGTTATGCGTCGTGCTGGTCTTGTTGATGATGCTACTTTTGCAGATTTAATGAATGGACAACTTAATTATGTTTTGACTTCTCCCGGTCATAATTTCCATTCTCCTGCCCAAATGAGCCAACAAGCAGCTTTTGCAGATGCAGCGACGGCAAACGATCCACTTTCTCACTACAATACTTTTATTTCTTATTATCCTTATGGTGCAGTCATTGGACTAGCTTTGGATATGGAAATGAGAAAACGTTTTGATAAAAGTCTTGATGATTATGTACAGGCGATGTGGAAACAATTTGGCAAAACTGAAAAATCATATACTATGGCAGACCTTCAAAATATGTTGTATGAAGTAACAAAAGACAAAGAATTTTCAGAATCATTTTTTAAAAATCATATTTTAGGACATGAGTTACCAAATTATAACGAACTTTTAGCTACCGTTGCAATGGATTTTGAGCTTAATCAAAAAAGTAAAATGTGGTTTGGTAAAGTAGGACTTGATATTGAGGAAAGTAAAAAATCAAAAAATGCTACCATTTCAAATTATATGCTTTTGGGTTCTCCATTTTATGATGCAGGTTTAGAAAAAGGAGATGTTTTGGTAAGCATTAATGATAAAATGATTCATTCTGTTGCTGATTATAGAGAAGTTTTACAGACTTTGGAAAAAGGAAAAACTGTAACAGTTATTTTTGAAAGATTTGGTAAAGAAAATAAAATAGAAGTTCTTCCAACTCAAATTCCTTATCGTTCACTGATTTATTTTGATGCTGATGATACCAATAAAAAACAAGTAGAAGAACGTAAAAAATGGCTTTCTACAAAGCAGAAATAAAAAAAATATTTTTTTAATATAAATTAAACCTCTAGGTTTTGATTGTATCAAAGAAGAAAACAAATACTTCTTTTTTATAGCCAAAACCTTTTTTTATGAATTATTCAAAGTTAAATCATCTTTACCTATTGTGAAAGTATTTGTCCGATGATGACAGAAAACCTAAAAACAGTCGAAGAGCAGTTTTTAGAAGATGAAAATGCACTTTTTTTATCTTTTTCGGTAACACCTTGGATAGATAAACCCCACATTTTGAAAACCTACATAGAACGAAAAGAAATAAAAAATGAAAATTGGCATTTTCTGACAGGTGATAAAGCAACGATTTATGACTTAGCTAGAAAATCTTATTTTGCAGAAGAAGACATCGGTTTTACAAAAGACTACACCGAATTTTTACACACCGAACATTTTATTTTAGTCGACCAAAATAAAAGGATTAGAGGAATTTATAATGGAACACTTTCTTTAGAAATGAAACAACTTGCTGATGATATTTTGGCTTTGAAGGAGGAATAGTATTTTTGTAAAACTCCTAATATCATCACTTAAAACAAAGTAAGTAGTAGATCTTTATTCTTCATAAAATCATATAAAAAAAATAAAAACCACTCCTCTCTAAAAATAGCATATTTTAGAGAGTTTTTTATGAATAATAATGTAATTTATTTTTTAATCCTATATAAAAAAGAATTAATTTACATTTTAGCTGTCTAAAAAAATATTAAAAAACATCTGAAAACAACTTTTCAAGCTAAAATTTAACAGATTGCACTTGTACTACGATTTAATTAAAGACGTACTATTTAGTTAAAAAAAGTATGAATATTTTGTTTAATAAAAACTATAATTATACCTTTGCACTCCCATAAAAAGTTATTTTCCAATCCATATATAAATTGTAATACTTTTTATAGGCGATAAAAATATTTGTTTTATCTTTCAACCTTCTCATATACTTCATGAATAATTTACTATTCTCATTTTTGAGTAAGAAAAAAAATTACATTAGTTTATACTTCTCTACTTTTTCTTACTTTATTCTTTGCTAGTTTTGCTACAAATATAGCATATAGCCAAGGAGGTCCTTTTCCACTTGATCCCTTCCGTACTACATGGATAACAACAGACGGAACAATCACAATTCCTACAAATGGAACAGGCTACAATTATACCGTTACTTGGACAAATTTGGATAATCCAACAGTAGGCGATGGCTCTGCATCAAATCAAACGGGAAATTATACCATTACAGGATTAGAGAATAATAGTAGATATGAAGTAGCTATTAGTGGAGATTTCCCTCATTTTTATATGAATAATGATGAAAGACTAAAACTACAAACTATTGAAGAATGGGGAAACATTCAATGGACTTCTATGAGTTTTGCTTTTCAAAATTGTGAAAACCTTACTTATAACGCTACTGATTTGCCCAATCTAGCTAATGTAACAGATATGAGTGGTATGTTTCGTGGTTGTAGTTCTTTTGATGGAAATGCTACAATGAATAATTGGAATACTTCGACGATAACAAACATGAATAGCTTGTTTGCTGTTGCAAGTTCCTTTAACCAAAATATTGGAAATTGGAATACAGAAAATGTAACCGATATGACGAGTTTATTTAATGATGCTCATGTGTTTAATCAAGATATTAGTAATTGGAATACTGGGAATGTAACTACAATGCTTCAAATGTTTACTAATGCAAGTTCATTTAATCAAGATATTGGTTCTTGGAATACTGGAAATGTAACTACCATGAGTCAGATGTTTCAGCTTACTCCTTTTAATCAAAATATTGAAAACTGGAACACAAGTAATGTAACAGATATGTTTTCTATGTTTTTTAATGCTACTGCTTTCAATCAAGATATATCAAATTGGGATACTGGAAACGTAACTACTATGGGTGGAATGTTTTGGGGTGCTTCTTCTTTTAATCAAAATATTGGAAGCTGGAATACTGCAAACGTAACAAATATGGCAGGAATGTTTAGTGAAGCAACTGCATTCAATCAAAATCTTAGAAACTGGAATATAGGAAGTGTAGTACAAAACCTCTCTTTTTATGGAATGTATCAAATGTTAGATAATTCTGGCTTGAATACAGCAAATTATGATGCGACACTTACAGGCTGGGCATCACAAAACGTAAATCCAAACATAAATTTAGGAGCAACTGGACTTAATTACTGTCTTTCAGAAAATGATAGAAATATACTTACATCAGCATCAAATAATTGGACTATTACAGGAGATAATTTAGCATGCCCAGCAGAAATCAACCTACAAGGAAATGGAGTAGATATTGCAAACAATGATTTTACTCCTTCTACAATAGATGCAACAGATTTTGGAAGTGTATTAGCTTGTGGTTCAGATACTTTGACTAGAATATTTACAATCCAAAATCTAGATTTTGGAGTTTTGGAGATTGATACTATTATAATTAGTGGAACAAATGCCTCTGATTTTGCTTTAGGGACTTTTTCTACCACTTCTACAGTTGCACCTTTTAGTACGACTACTTTTACAGTTACTTTTGATGCTTCTAGTGTAGGCATTCATACAGCAGCGATTGAAATAGTAACAAATGATCTTGATGAAAACCCTTATACATTCGCTATTCAAGCGACAGGAACAGCAGATAATACCAATCCAGTTATTCCACTACTAGCAGATGAAACAGCACAATGTCAAGTCGTTTCTTTAACTCCTCCAACCACAACAGATAACTGTGCAGGAACAATTACAGCAACAACAGCACAACTATTTCCAATCACAGCACAAGGAACAACTATTGTAGAATGGATTTTTGATGATGGAAATGGAAATATAGTTACAGCAAATCAAAATATAATCATTACAGATACAGAGGCTCCGACAATTATAGCACCTGCAAACGTTACAACAAATACTGATGCAGGAATTTGTACGGCTTCAAACGTAACTTTAGGAACACCAACAGGAACAGATAATTGTGGAACAGTTACATTTACAAATGATGCCCCAACTATTTTCCCTATTGGTCTGACAAACGTAACTTGGACAGCAAATGACGGAAATGGAAATACAGCAACAGCTCTACAAACAATTACAGTTACTGCTCCAGTAGAAATAAACCTTATAGGAAATGGAGTTGGTATTACAGATGGAAGTGCTATCCCTTCTACGAATAATAATACAGATTTTGGAAATGTAACGGATACTAGAGTCATAACTTATACCTTAGAAAATACAGGAACAGAAACCTTAACTATTTCTTCTATAACAAGTACTAATCCTAAGTTTGTAGTTTCTGCAATTCCTTCAACCGTTTTAGCAGGTTCTACTTCTACATTTGATGTTACGTTTTCCTCTACAATACTTGGCTTAGAAACAGCAACGATTACTATCAATAATAATGATTGTGATGAATCAGTTTATGATTTTGCTATTCAAGCAACTAAAGTAACTACAACTCCACCACCTCCACCGTCAGGAGGAGGAGGAACAGGAGGTGGTACAGGAACAGGAGGAAATACAGGAGGCGCAGGAGGGATTGTAGATCCAAATCCAGACTTGAGTTTTACTGGAATGCCAAATCTATTTAATTCTAATAGGTTAGATTTGTCTTGGACTACTTATACTACTATTTCTACGTTTCGTTTATACAGAAATGGTCTGCTTCTTCGTACATTTTCAAATTCCATTATTAATTATTCTGATGCAAATCTTGCTGCAAATACATTTTATCGTTATCAGCTCATTGCATTCATTAATGGTGTAGCTTCTCAACCTTCTGTATTTGAATTTTGGACAGCACCAAACCCTCCTAGCGTTGCTTCAGTAACTGATGTTTGTGGTGAAGGTAGTGCTTCCGTAATGCTTTCTTCAATAGAAAATGGCACAGGAAGTACGTATAGAGTATATTTAGAGGAAAATGGTGGAAGTCCAGTTGCCCAAAGCGATAATACAACATTCAATCTGCCTTCTGTAAATTCTCAAACCGATTTTTATATCAGTGCAGTAGGTGCAGAAAGTGGAAGAGAAGGCGAACGCAGAAAAATAACTGTACGTGTTCAACCTACTTTTGAAGCAATTATTTTAGGAGGAAATACACAAAATAGTTGTACAAACTCTATAGTTCTACGAGCAGCTCAAATACCAAATGCAAATTCTTATACTTGGATTTTAGATGGAAATGAAGTAGGAACAGGCGCAACATTTGTAGCAACTACAGAAGGAAGCTATGAAGTACGTATCAACAAAATAGTTTGTGAAGCAACTTCTGAACCAGTAGAAGTTTTGCTCAATCAAGTTCCAACAGCACAGGTACAAGAAAATAATGCTCAAAATACAGTTACTTTCTGTGAAAATGGAAGCTTGAATGCTGTTTCTTCAGGACAAGATGCAACTTACAAATGGTCTTTAAATGGAAGCATAATAGGAGAAGAACAAAATGTAACCGTTTCTCAATCAGGGAATTATACACTCTTGGTTTCTAAAGGGAATTGTCAGGTAAGTACAACAATAAATGTAGCAGTTGCACCAAGACCACAGATGCCGACTTTATCTTCTACTCAAGATTCCGTTTGTTTGGGTGTAACAACTACACTTTCTATCCAAAACGCAGAAAATGGAGTTACTTACAACTGGCTAAAGAATGGAACACCAATAAGTGAAACAGGAAATTCTATTACAGTAAATACAGCAGGAAACTATACCGTTGAAGCAATTTCAAATGTAGAAAATTCGTGTACAACTGTTTCAGAACAATTCCAAGTCAATGGTTTTGAAGTCATACCTACTTATTTGAGAATAAATGAAGAACAAGCTACTCTTTATTTAGAAACTCAAACGAATCAAAATCAAATTACAAATATAAAATGGTATTTTGAAGGAGAATTAGATACAAGTTTGGGTTCTGAATCTGAAATTAATCCTACAAGAGCAGGTAATTATTCGGCTCTTGTTACCAATCAAAATGGTTGTAGTTATCAAACTGATATAGTTTATTTCCCTCTGAATTTAGTTACAGGAGAAGAAGACATAAAAGTATCGACTTTTAAAATCTATCCAAATCCTAGTAACGGAATCTTCAAAATAGCTTTTGAAACTGTTTTACTAGAAAATACAGAAGTAACCATTTTTGATGGAATTGGTAGAAAAATACATACACAAACTTTTGAAAAAGGAAATCAAGAGTTTGTTATTAATGTAAAAAATCAATCAAAAGGAATGTATTTGATTCATTTCAATCAAAATAATAAAGTTTATTCTCAACAAATTATTATTGAATAGTTAGTTGAATTGTCTTGAATGAATTTTGACAACTCCCTATTAAAGAAATTATATTTTTTAGTAGGGAGTTTTTATGTAAAAAATTGTATTATTTAACCTAAACTCAGAATTAAAAATAGCCTTTTTATTTATTTCAAACAGTTTCCTTAAGAAGCAGAAGTTAAATAAACAGCTATTTTCGATTAATTAAAAATCAGTAAATAAAATCCCAATTTCACGTCAAATACGAAGTTTAGACAGTCTTATTCACAAGGCAAAGGCGTATCCGAAACAGGATATTTTATTTTAAAATTATAATGCCACCATTCATTTGAAATAGAGGAAAAACCTACACTTGCCATAATCGTTTTTAGCGTTTTTCTGTTTTTTAGAATTTCCTCCTTTGTTTCTTTAGGAAAATCTATAAAAGTATGATGCGCTTCTTTTCCAAAAAAATCATAACCTGTTCCCATATTTAGCTCATTTCCTAACGAATCCACCAAAGTCATATCAACAGCACAGCCTTTATTATGATTTGAGCCTTTTCTTGGATTGGCAACATAATTTTTATCTGTTGTTGTGTTCCACAAAATCCATTGCACAGACAAAGGACGATATCCATCATAAATTTTTATTCTATATCCTTGTTCTTTAAATTTTTGATGCGCCTCAAAAAGTGCTTCTGCTGCTACTTTTCTCAACAACGCTTTCGGACAAGGATATACTTTTTGTTTCATAAAATTATTCTCTGTCGCATACCGAATATCCAAAACCAAGCTAGAATCATACTTTACCAGTTCGACCATTACCGAGTCTTCTAATTTTTCGAAGTAGGCTTTTTTTTCAGCCTCCTGTTTTGCTTGTAACTCTTTTTGAAGTTCTATTCGCTTTAAAGAATCAGCTATAAATTCAGCTCTTTCCTCTTCTAGTTGTTTAATAGAATCTTGACGTAATTTTTCTTCACTCGCTTGTAACTTTTTAGATTCTTGACTGGTACAATTAGAAAGCAAAAGAATACAAGATAAAAGTAGTAAAATAGAAAATAAAAAATAAATTATTTTTTTCATTTTGTTTTATATTTTTAGAAATGAAATTCTGTTTTTTATTGTAATTAATTAAAAAAATCTGTGTTTAATCCGTAAAATCCGTGTTCTGTAAAAATAGCAGAGCATAACATAAAAAAACCTATACCATTTCTAGTATAGGTTTTGAGTTTCTTTTTTTGAGAATGTATTAATTAAAATACACTCTATCAAAAAGAGAGACAATAATTTATGCTTCGGCAGCTTCTGTTCTAGGAACTACTGAAACGAAAGAACGTCTTTTATATCCTTTGTTAAACTGTACTTCACCATCAATAAGTGAAAATATAGTATGGTCTTTACCAATTCCTACATTCTCTCCTACGTGAAACTTTGTTCCACGCTGACGGATGATGATGCTACCTGGTTTGGCAACTTGCCCTCCCCAAATTTTTACACCAAGACGTTTACTATGCGAATCACGTCCATTTCGTGAACTACCGACACCTTTCTTGTGAGCCATATCTGTATTGTTTTAAAGTTTTGGATTTTATTTTTTCTTAAAATGCTATTCTAAAAAGCGAATTAGATAAAATAAAAAGAGTGTAAATAAATAAATTAAAACTAAATTAGAATGTCTTTAATCAAGACTTTAGTGAATTGCTGACGGTGTCCGTTTTTCTTTTTATAGCCTTTACGACGTTTTTTCTTAAAAACGATTACTTTGTCGCCTTTTACTTGAGCCAGAATTTCTGCACTCACTGAAGCCCCAGATACTTGAGGCTCGCCAATACTAACAGTGCCGTCATTTTCTACCAAAAGAACTTGATCAAAAGTTACTTCGTCGCCTTCATTACCTTGAAGACGGTGCGTATAAATGAAACGATCTTTTTCAACCTTGAACTGTTGTCCGGCTATTTCTACGATTGCGTACATGAGATAAACTTTGTTTAAATTACAAATAGAGTGCAAACCTAAGATTTTTTATTGATAAATCCAAAAATAAGGCGAAATATTTCATATCAAGTAATTAGCATTTTCTTTAGTAAAAGAGCTATATCACTTTAGCAAACTATTCCTTAAAAAAGAAAACAATTTACCTTTAAAAAACTTTTTCAAATAAAATATGTTTATGCATCCTATCCTCTACCAACATTTACTTTTGTTGTCTAATTACTTTATTGATTTTATTTTTTATTTTTAGATGCAAAGACAACTCAAACTTGTTTTTGTGCCTTTTTTTTGGTTAAATTGTGAACTTATTCACAAAACAGTAAAACAACTTATTTTTATCTTACTTTAAAGGCATTTTATACAATAATTTGAAACCTTGATAAGGAAGAATATTTTTACGAACACAACTTTCAGAACAAACCCTATATTACGTATGTCACAGAACGGAAAGACAATTAAGATCAGCTACGAAGGTAAAGAACACGAATTTCCTCTTATTGAAGGAACAGAAGGAGAAGTAGGTATAGATATCGCTACATTAAGAGCAGCAACAGGACTTGTTACACTTGATCCAGGTTATAAAAACACAGGTTCTACAACAAGTGCAATCACTTTTTTAGATGGCGAAAAAGGAATTTTGCGTTATCGTGGTTATAATATTGAAGAATTAGCAGAAAAAGCGAGTTTCTTAGAAGTTGCGTATCTTATCATTTTTGGAGAACTTCCAGACCAAGCTTCTCTTACAAAATTCCAAAATGACGTTACGAATCACACGCTTATCCACGAAGATATGCGTAAAATATTTGATGGCTTCCCAACTACTTCTCACCCAATGGTTGTTTTGTCTTCACTTATTTCAGTTTTGAGTACTTTCTATCCTGAGTCGATGAAATCTAATCGTTCTCCAGAAGAAGTATATATGTCTATCGTTCGTTTGATTGCTAAAGTACCAACTATTGCAGCTTGGTCATACAAAAACGAAATGGGACACCCTGTAAATTACCCTGACAATAGCTTAAATTATGGTGCACGTTTCTTAAAAATGATGTTTGCTTTGCCTACACAAGAGTACAATATTGACCCTGTAATGGTAAGTGCATTGAACAAAATTTTGATTCTTCACGCTGATCATGAGCAAAACTGTTCTACTTCTACAATTCGTATTGTAGGCTCTTCGTTGGCTAATATTTACGCTTCTGTTGCTTCTGCTACAAATGCGTTGAGTGGTCCTCTTCACGGTGGAGCAAATCAAGAAGTTATCGAAATGTTAGAAGCAATTCATAGCAGTGGCGCAACGATTGAAGAATTTATGGAAAAAGTAAAAAATCGTGAAATGCGTTTGATGGGATTCGGACACAGAGTGTACAAAAACTTTGACCCAAGAGCCAAAATCTTGAAAAAAGCGTGTGATGATATTTTATCTAAAATGGGAATTGAAGACCCATTGTTAGACATCGCCAAAAAATTAGAAACAATCGCATTAGAAGACGAATTCTTTATCGAAAGAAAATTATATCCAAACGTAGATTTCTATTCTGGAATTATTTACCGTGCCATGAACTTACCGACAGATATGTTTACGGTAATGTTTGCTATGGGACGTTTACCAGGTTGGATTGCTCAATGGAAAGAAATGTTGGAAATGAAACACCCTATTGGTCGTCCTCGTCAGATTTATATTGGAGAAAACGAAAGAGCTTTCGTTCCTATGTCTGACCGTAAAAAGGTAGATCATGCTGATATTATTCAAGAAGATTTTGTTTAAGATTTTTAAATAATCTTCAAAGAAAATTCAGTCATTTTGAAAATCCATTTTTCTAATTTATTTTAGAGGAATGGATTTTTTAATTTACAGACTATTAAAAAACTTTTACATTTATGTAAACTATCTCTTAATATGTATATACCGATAGATTTAGATTTGATAAAACCTACGAAAGAATATGAGAAGAGTTTTTTCTTAGTTCGTTCTGAAGTTGAAAAAGTAAAACATTGGTATCCAAATAGTTCAGATTTTTACGATATTTTATGTGATTCATTTTATGGAAAAAATGACCTAGATGTCCTTTGGGTCATAAAAGAAAATAGATTTATAGGGGCAGTAATTTACAAAAAGATTAGAATCGATGATTCTGAACCAGTAAAAGAAGGAGATTTACGAAAAAAAGATATAGAAATTACAAAAATGACTTACTTTATACGCCCTAGTGAATGGAAAAACAAATGGGATTTGAAATTACTTGAAAAGGCTTTTGCTGTGTTTGAACAACTAAGTACTATGAAAGATTTTCACCTGCAAAAGTTTATTCATCTTTATACTGACTATACTGAAATAGATTTGAAATGGCTTTACGATGCCACAACATTAGAAGAAGAAAATGAAAATAATGGGATATTGATAGATACCAGTAAAGTAATTGGTATAGGTAGTCGAAATCAAGGTTATATGCTAAAAAGGGGGCTTTTATTTACAAAATTCTACAAGCATAAAGAACTTGCTCTCACCAGTTTAGGTTTGAAATCTATCCCTAAAGAACTATTTGAACTTACTCATTTAGAATCACTATTATTGAGTAATAATACGTATTTTCATTTTGAAACATTTCTAAAAACTGGAATAATTACAGGTTTTGATATAGGAAATGAAGGAGAGAGCAATTATATTCCAACCATTTCCCCTAAAATTTTGAAATTAAAAGGCTTGAAAATCTTAGGTTTATCAAAAATAGGTTTAGAAAATTTACCTACTGAAATTGGAGAATTAGAAAATTTGGAAATAGTAGATATAAGTGGAAATCCAATTGATAGACTTCCTAAAAGCATCTTAAATTTAAAGAAGTTAGAGCATCTATTTATTCATGAAACAAATCTAACAAATAAACTATATGAATACCAAAAAAAAACAAAAGAGCCTTTTCCATATTCAATTAGAAAAAAACTTGAAATACTGACAGAGTAGAGTAAAAACAGAACACTTTTTTTTACTTTTTATAAAAAAATAAAAAGACCAAAAAAGCCTCTTGACCTAAAAATAATAGAAATAAATAGCTGAATTCATAGATTTTTTAATTTTTTTTTGCATATTTGGAATAATTTAGCTTGTCTTATCGTAGCTTAATCAAACTATTTTTGTTTCTTTGTACATGAATAATTCATTAGTTAGAAATGAGTTAAACAAAGTAAAGCCAAAAAACAAGAAAGCCACGAAAAAATATCAGAATAAGACCAACAATAAACTAAAATAAAATTTTAGTAGTTGGTAATAAAAAATTAAATTCTTAAATTAAAGACTATAAAATCTACTCAAATTAATTTATATTGTAAGCATATTTCGATACTACACATTTTTAGAGTAAATTAATTTAGTACAATTAGTATAAAAAATATAAATTATAAATCAAGAGTAAAATCTTGAAACGAGCATTCAAAATAATCATTCAATGATGTCAGACGTTACAAATTATAATTTCGGAACAGAACCTTCAATCATTAAAGTAATTGGTGTTGGTGGTGGTGGTGGCAACGCTGTTGCACACATGTATTTGCATGGAATAAAAGGAGTAGATTTTTATATCTGCAACACAGATATACAAGCTCTTGATTTGAGTCCTGTTCCAAACAAAGTACAGATAGGAAAAACACTTACACAAGGACTAGGCGCAGGTGCAAATCCTGAGCGTGGTAGAAGTGCAGCCATTGAAAGCAAAGATGAAATAAAGAAAATACTAGGCGATAATACCAAAATGCTTTTTATTACTGCTGGAATGGGTGGTGGTACAGGTACAGGCGCAGCTCCAGTAATTGCTGAAATTGCACAAAGTTTAGGCGTTTTGACAGTCGGAATCGTAACAGCTCCTTTTAGCTTTGAAGGAAGACCTAAACGAGTACGAGCGCAAGAAGGTGTAAATGCACTTCGTGAGCATTGTGATACTGTTTTGGTAATCCTAAATGACCGTTTGAGAGATGTCTATGGAAAGGCTTCTATGCGTGAGGCATTCCGTCAAGCAGATAATGTTCTCTTAAAAGGTGCAAAATCTATTGCTGAAATTATTACTGTTTCGGGTACAATCAACGTCGATTTTGAAGATGTTCGTACTGTTATGCAGGGCGCAGGTGCAGCCGTTATGGGTTCATCTACTGCTGAGGGCGAAAACAGAGCAAGACGTGCAGCCGAAGGAGCTATTTCTTCTCCTCTTCTCAATAATACTAATATTTTTGGAGCAAAATATATCTTGCTTTCTATTGTTATTGGAAATGAAGAAGAATTCCAAATGGACGAGCTTGAAGAAGTTACAGATTATGTCCAAGAACAAGCTGGTGATGATGCAGAGATTATCTTTGGTCAAGCAACCGACGAAACGCTTGGAGATAGCATTAGTGTTACTATTATTGCAACTGGTTTCGATCATTCAGACGATTTGCCACCAGAAAGACCTGAGCGCAAAGTATATGACCTTACGAGCAATAAAAGAATCAAAAATAGAATCGAAGTAAAAGACTACGAGCAAAAAGATTTTTTTGAAGATAAAGAAGATAAAGAAACTGTTCAACCAAACAGAGTAGAAACACAAGCTCAAAGACAACAAGCTGTCGAAGAAACAAAACCTGTTTATACAGAACCAAAAAAGACAGACAAAATAATTTTTAGTTTGGAAGATGATTATTTTAATGAAGAAGATTCAAAAAAAAAAATAACTAATCAAGCACCACAAAATACGCCTGCCGTAAGTGCTTATGGTTATATGAATCAGCATTCTCAAAACACTCATAATCAACAAAATACAAATTCGTCTTCTTCTCAAAATGGGCAAAGCAGTCAGAATAATGGAAATTATTCTCAAAATACAGTTACTCAAAACCAAGTAGCTGAGAAAAGAGTAGAACAAAAACCAATTTTTGTTCCTACAAAAAGTCTTTCTGATTTGAGTGATGAAGAATTACAAGAACGTAGAGATGTTCCTGCTTATCTTCGTAGAAATATAAAGCTAAAAGAAATGCCTCATTCGTCAGAATCTTCTAGCTCTCGTTACAAAGTAGATGAGGATAGTGAGCTTTTGGGAGGAAATCGTTTTTTACACGATAATGTAGATTAAACTTCTAAATATTGATAAAATACACAACGCCTTATTTTTAAGAAATGAGGCGTTTTTTTATAGCTATTTATTTGAATAATTTCTTCCAAAAAGATAGTTTAGGTTCATTATTTCCTGTTGTAATTTCGCTTCCTTCCGTAATTTCATCGCCCATAAGTCCTGCAATAGGTTCTAATTCTGTATAATTCTGGCAAACAATTTTCAGAATGGCAGCCAAAGGAATAAATAAAATCATTCCAGATAATCCCCAAACAAAACCACCTGCCACCAAAGAAAGAATTGCAGCCAAAGGATTCAAACTAACTTCACCTCCAATAATTTTTGGGGTAAGGAAATTTCCTTCTAAAAATTGAACAGCCCAAAAAGCAATTAAAACATAAAGAGCCATTGCAGGGCTATGATTCATGAGGGCATACAAAGCAGGTAAAAGCGCACCCACTCCAGTTCCGATGTAAGGAATAACAGCCAAACAACCAGCCAAAAAACCAAAAAAGAAAGGCGAATCAACTCCAATAATCCAAAGGGCAATACTATCCAAAAAACCAATAATAAAAATAATGGTTATCAATCCACCAATATATTTTTGACCGACTTGTTGAATATCTTGCAAAAGATGAGAAAAAGAAAGTTGATATTCTTGTGCTACAAATCGAAGCATTACTTTTTTTATACCTGTTCTATAAAGTAATAATAAAAAAACATAAATAGGAAGAATTATTAATCCCGAAAAAAAATTACTGGTTTGATTAAGTGTACCAGAAAGAAAAGAGCCTCCAGAGCTAGAAAGCCATTTTTTGGACTGACTTAACAAACTCTCATCATCTAATTTTGAGTTGGGAACAATTTTGTTGTACTGTTCAATTCCTTGATGAACTAGGTTTAATAATTTGCCTCTAAAATCTTCAAATTCACTTACAATGCTGACCACTTGAGTAGAGAAAAAATAAAATAATCCAAAAAGCCCTGCCACAACGATCAAAAAACAAATCAAAATACTCAACATACGAGGAACGCCCTTTTTTTCAAAAAAACGACACATCGGATAAAGAATAAAAGAAATCAAAACCGAATACGTAAAAGGAATCAAAAGTCCTTTGGCTTCTATAATAGAGAAAACAAAAAGTACCAAAAAAGCAATCACATAAAACGCTGTCTTGACAGAAAAGGGAAGTCTAGTAAATTGAAGGTTATCGTTCATAAACAGATAAAAAATAGAGTTAAAAAAATAATATTCTTAAAAAGTTGGAACAGAAAATACGAATTTAATAAAAAAAGCAAAATCTAATCAAATAACTAAATTTTACTTTTGTATGAATAAAGAAATTACCAAATCAGTTTCTACCTCTAAAAAGGCAAACGATAATGAGAAAGCTGTGTAATAAAATCAGGAATAGCACTTGGAATAAGTATCGCACTAATCATAAAACCTGCAACAGCTCCGTACAAGTGAGCCGAATGATTGATAGTATCAGATGAGTTTTTGCTTTGATAATAGGAATAAATAACATATAAAGTACCCAAAATAAAAGCAGGAATCGGAATTGGAATTAATAGCAAATACAAATCATTAGTAGGTTGAAACAAGATAGAAGCAAAAACAATCGCTGACACTCCACCTGATGCACCCAATGAACTATACGCAGGTATGTCTTTGTATTTGAAAAAAGAAGGCAAGTC
>DAIUBX010000010.1:11551-16239 GCA_036846465.1 Bernardetia sp. | reverse complement strand
ATTTTTAGACTTTTCTAAAAGACGTATAAATTCATTTTGGTCATCAATAAAAGTTTCCAAAACTCGTCTATCTACACCACTATGAATCGGATTTTTGTCTTTAAAAGTTTTCATTTTATTACCAATCTTCAAAAAATGATTTCCTGTTGGATTTTGGTTTTCACCAATCGTAATTACTCCTGTCTGAACAGGAAGCATCGAATTAGCCGAATAATTCCCTAAAAATCCACTTTTAAAAATATAATCTTCATTTGGATTTAATTTTCCTTTGCTTTTGTCCATTTTTTCATCAATTCATTTTTCAATTTCCTGTAAATAAAAATCGCTATAACGGTTTAGATGTTCGATACATTCTAAGATTGTCCAACTTTCTGTATTCGGACGGATATTTAGTTGTTCGTTTGATAACTGTTGAAGTTGATTTGCTTTTTGAAGAATGGTTTTGATTTCTTCGATAAGATTTTGAGTGAGTTTTGATGCTTGGATTTTCATAGAGAAAGAATTTGAAAACAATTACAAATTAAAAATTATCAATTACGAATGTAATTAACTGATAATCAATAATTTTAAATTCAAAAGTGTTTGATTAATAATTATTTATACAAAAATACGAGCATTTACACTTCAAAACATTGATTGAAATCAAGAATTCAGAAAGCAGTTTAAAACACTTCATCAAATTTTGCCTTAATTTCCTTCAAACAAAGATTTCCGATACTTCCTTCATGCGTGTGATTTACGGTTTTTTCAGGATTAAAATTCCCTTCCAAAATCTGTTTTCCTAATTGTTGATAAGCCTCTCTAAAACTCATTCCATTCAAAACCAATTTATTGAGTTCTTCAACGCTATACACATAATCATAAAGCGAATTATCCATTATATTTTCGTGAATAATGATATTTTCTAGCATAAAATGACAGATAATTAAATTTTCTTTTGTCGTTTCGATGGCTTCCATAGTGCTTTCTTTCAAAAGCTGAAAATCTCTATGATAACCACTTGGTAAATTATTGGTAATCATAATCAACTCGGCAGGAAGGCTTTGAATTTTATTGCTTTTTGCTCTCAAAAGCTCAAAAACATCAGGATTTTGTTTGTGAGGCATAATGCTAGAACCAGTAGTTAGTTCTTTTGGAAAACTCACAAAACCAAAGTTTTGACTGTTGTACAAACAAACGTCCATCGCAAATTTTGAAAGCGTCCCTGCTAATGATGCTAAGGCAAAAGCAACCGTTTTTTCTAGTTTTCCTCTACTCATTTGAGCTGCAATCACGTTATAATGCAACGTTGAAAAACCTAATAAATCCGTTGTCAGTTGTCTATCAATCGGAAACGAACTTCCATAACCAGCAGCCGAACCGAGTGGATTTTGGTCTGCAATTTTGAAAGCTGCATTGAGTAAAATTACATCATTAATCAGTGTTTCAGCGAACGCACCAAACCACAAACCAAAAGAAGAAGGCATGGCAATCTGTAAATGTGTATATCCTGGGATAAGAATTTCTTTGTGTTTTTCACTCAATGTTAAAAGTAAGTCAAAGAGGTTTTTAGTTAATTCTTTAATTTCTTTTAGTTCTTCTTTTATATACAAATGCAAATCTACAAGAACTTGGTCGTTACGAGAACGAGCTGTATGTATTTTTTTTCCTGCTTCGCCTATTTTTTGAGTAAGCTCAAATTCTATTTTAGAATGCACATCTTCAAAATTATCTTCAATTACAAAAGTTCCGTTTTCAATTTCGGTTTGAATTTCTTGTAAGCCGTTTTCAATGTCTTGCAATTCTTTTTCTGTCAGAATTCCAATTTTTTGTAGCATTTTGGCGTGTGCTATATTTCCCAAAACATCGTATTTAGCGAGTTTCATGTCCAAAACTCTATCGTTTCCGACGGTATAAGTTTCGATTAAATTATTGATAGAATAGCCTTTTTCCCAAAGTTTCATAGTATTTTTTTATAATTATGTCGTTGGTGGAGACACCAACAACGGCTAGAGAAACTATTGTCAGAGTTATTTTGGATTACCAAAACAACTACTGACAAAGTTTTATTAAAAAATAATTTTTGACAAAAGTTGAATATAAATTTCAATGGCTTCATTTATTTCATCAAGAAAAATAAATTCGTCAGCACTATGCGAACGCAAAGAATCTCCTGCACCCATTTTCAAAGAAGGACAAGACAAAACAGCTTGATCGGAAAGTGTTGGCGAACCGTAAGTAGTTCTGCCTAAATCAATTCCTGCTTGTACAATCGGATGAGAAATAGCAATACCCGAAGAATTGAGATTAAAAGATCGTTCTTTATCTGTTTTCCAGCAGCGAGGATATTTTGATTCAAAAACTCAAAAATTTCTGTATTTTCATAGAGTTCATTAAAACGAATATCCACCACAAAATGACACAACGCAGGTACAACATTGTGCTGCTCTCCTGCATTTATCTGCGTTACGCTTATTTTTACTTTTCCCAAAAGAGGCGATATTTTCGGAAATTCATAATTTTTTAGCCAAAAAACATCTTCTAAGGCTTCATAAATGGCATTTTTTGTGTTTTCGTGGGCTGCATGTCCTGCAATTCCTTGAGCATATCCATCAATTACTAATAATCCTTTTTCAGCGATGGCGAGTTGCATGTGCGTAGGTTCGCCAACGATAGCAAAGTCAATTTTTGGTAATTCTTTCAAAAGTCCATACAAACCATTTTTTCCAGAGCTTTCTTCTTCGCCTGTTGCTGCAATAAGTAAATTATATTTCAGATTTTCCTCTTTATAAAAATAAACAAAAGTAGCTAACAGAGAAACCAACGAACCACCTGCATCATTGCTTCCCAAACCAAATAATTTTCCGTCTTCGATAGTTGCTTCAAACGGATTTCTTGTATAACCTTTGTTTGGTTTTACGGTATCGTGGTGCGAATTGAGTAAAATGGTAGGTTTTTTTTCATCAAAAAATAAATTGGTTGCCCAAATATTATTGTTACTTCGTTGAAAATCAATACTATAACTTTTTAAATAATCAGCAATCAAAATGGCTGTTTTGTCTTCTTCGCTAGAAAATGATTGCGTAGAAATTAAATTTTGAAGTAATTGAATGGCTTTTTCTTGAAGATTTTTAATGTGGGTTTCAGTAGTTGTATTTTTCATTTTTGTCTATTTTTGTGATAAAATTGTGAATTATACGTATCTCAGACTTCCTAGTCTGAATAAACTTAGCTTTTTCAAACAGACTAGGAAGTCTGTTATACGTGAATTTCAGTATGTGGCAAATTTGTATTTTTGATAAAATCAATATTGCTAATAATCACTTTCTGAACGCCTTTTTGAAGTGCATCAAAACAATTATCTAACTTCGGAATCATTCCTTGATAAATAATTTCTTGCTTTTTTAGTTCTTCATATTCTTGAAATTTTAGCATAGAAATAATTGAATTTTCATCTTCTGTATCTTTTAAAACGCCTTTTTTCTCAAAACAATAAATCAAAGTTGTTTCATAATTTTGACTTAAAGCAATGGCAAGACTTGAAGCAATCGTATCAGCATTTGTATTTAATAAAATTCCTTTTTTGTCGTGAGTAATGGCAGAAAAAACAGGAATGATATTTTTTTGAAGTAAAAAATCAATCATTTCTGTATTTATTTTTTCAATATCTCCGACAAAACCATAATCAATCGTTTTTACAGGACGTTTTTTTGCTAAAATTGTATTTGCATCTGCACCTGACAATCCTAAGGCATTACAGTTTTTGCTTTGAAGATTTGCTACGATTTTTTTGTTTATAAGTCCTGCATAAACCATCGTTACGACTTCTAACTCTTCTTCTGAAGTGATGCGTCTTCCTTCTACCAATTTGGAAACGATTCCTAATTTTTGACTGATTTGTGTAGCTATTTTTCCACCTCCATGAATCAAAATTTTAGGTGCAGAAAGACGAGCAAAATTTTCTAAAAAAGTATCTAATTCCTTTGGATTATCGATACAATTTCCTCCTATTTTGATTATGTAAAGTTGTTTTTTCATAGTTATTGTAATTTCTTTAAAACACGGAATTCACAGAAAACACAGAGAATTAAAAGTCAGCGTAGCTAATTTCAAATACATTTTTGAAATTCTGTTTGCCGTCGGTCTGCCCTTCGGGACTGACCTAGATTTAAGGTCAGTCCCGAAGGGCAGACCGACGAAACTTGCCGTTGTCGGTGTCTGACCGACGACTAATACGGCATAGAATAACCAAATTTCTGCTCCAAAATGTTAAATAACACCGTTTGAGCAGCATACACTCTATTGTGTGCTTGTTCCAAAACAACAGAATTTTCACTATCAATCACTTCATCAGCAACTACCACATTTCTACGAACAGGCAAACAGTGCATAAATTTAGCGTTATTGGTTAGGTTCATTTTTGCTTCATCAACTATCCAATGTTCTAAATTTTGTCCTATTTTTCCATAATTTCCATTTTCGTCAGAAAAAGAAGACCAATTTTTTGCATAAATAAAATCAGCATCTTTGAAGGCTTCTTCTTGATTGTGCGTAATAGAAACGCCTTTTGCAAACTCTTCACTCAGCTCAAAACCTTTCGGACAAGTAATAACCAATTCTGAATCTGTATTTTTGACCCAATCAACAAACGAATTCGGAACAGCTTGTGGCAATGCTTTTGGGTGGGAAGCCCATGTCAAAACTACTTT
>DAIUBX010000010.1:0-11541 GCA_036846465.1 Bernardetia sp. | reverse complement strand
CGGCAAAAGACTGTAAAGGGTGAGCCGTTGCATTTTCTAAAGAAATAACTGGAACAAGTGCATGTTTGATAAATTTTTGAAGGACTTTTTCTTCATAATCGCTTTTTTTGTCGGTCAAAGAGGCAAAAGTACGAACTCCAATAATATCACAATATTGTGAAATTACACCTGCTGCTTCTTTGATATGTTCTTGTGAGTTTTGATTCATGATTGCTCCATCTTCCATTTCAATCGTCCAACCATCTTGCTGAACGTTCATAATCATGACATTCATTCCCAAATTCATGGCAGCTTTTTGAGTGCTTAAACGAGTTCGCAAACTTGGATTAAAAAATAGCAAACCAAGCGTTTTTCCTTTGCCAAAATCAGCGTGAGAAAGTGGATTTTTTTTGAAATTTTGAGCCGTTTTTATCCATTCTTGCAAATTTGGGACATCTGCAAAAGAAGTAAAATTTAGATTTTTCATTGTGGTTTTTAAGATAAAATTGTATGCAAAGCCTTTATAAAAGGTTCAAATTCAGTGTAAGAGATAGACAACGGAGGCAAGACACGCAAAACATTCGGATTAGAAGCCGAACCTGTAAAAATATGATGCTCATAAATCAATTTTTTACGCATTTCATTGATAGGAAATGGCATTTCAATTCCTAACATCAAACCTCTACCTTTTACTTTTTGGACAGAAGGCACATTTTGTAAATCTTCCATTACTTTTTTACTCACTTTATTTACATTTTCTAGTAAATTTTCGCTTTCTAGCACTTCCAAAACTGCCATACTTGCAGCACAAGCCAAATGATTTCCACCAAAAGTAGTTCCCAACATGCCATGATGTGCTTCAATAGTTGGACTTATCAAAACGCCACCAATAGGAAAACCATTTCCCATTCCTTTTGCCATTGTAATCAAATCAGGTTGAATATTTGCCCATTGATGCGTAAAAAACTTCCCACTTCTACCAAAACCACTCTGAATTTCATCAAGAATTAGCAAAGAATCATGTTTTTTGCATTGTTCTTGTAAAAATTGAAGGTAGTTTTCTGTCGCCATATCCAAACCTCCAACACCTTGTATTCCTTCCAAAATAACGGCACAGACATCTTTCCCAGAAAGAGCTTCTAGTAATTGTTTTTCATTATTTAATTCTACCCACTTTACTTCAAAATTTTGAAAATTAAGAGGAGCAGAAAGTTTTGGACTATCCGTAACATTCAATGCAGCAGCCGTTCTGCCATGAAAACTGTTTTTAAAAGCAATTACTTTTTTCTTTTTGGTATGAAAAGAGGCTAATTTTAGAGCATTTTCGTTCGCTTCTGCACCACTATTACACAAAAAAAGATTGTAATTTGGATAACCACTTTGCTCGGTCAATTTTTTAGCTAATTCATTTTGAATAGGAATATCTATCGAATTTGAATAAAAACCGATTTGAGAAAGTTGGTCAGAAATGCGTTTGACATAATGTGGGTGAGAATGACCAATGGAAATAACGCCATGACCACCGTACAAATCAAGGTATTTTTCGCCTTCATCGGTATAAACGAAAGCTCCTTTTGCCCAAGTGGGAGAAAGGGTATATTTTGGGTAAACGTCGAATAAATTCATGAATTTTTAGAAAAAGTATTTTATATTTCTCGTTCAAGCATTTATTTAATGCTTTCAATTTAATAGTTTTTTGGATTGCTCGTGAGGACACGAGCAATGGTAGAGTTAATTCTTCTTCGAAGAATTGATTTTATTTTACGAAATAAGATTTTGTCTGTATATAAAAATATATCCGTTGCTCGTGTCCTCACGAGCGACCTATCAAAATATTTAGAAATAATTAGCCTTAAAAGCAAGTCCAGTTTCTTGAGGAAAATCAAATTGTAAATTCATATTTTGAATAGCTTGTCCTGCTGCACCTTTCAAAAGATTATCGATGCAAGAAGTAATAAGAATTTTGTTTTCAATTTTTTGAATATGCAAAAGACAATAATTTGTATTTACAACTTGCTTTAAATCAATGAGTTGATTGCTTATTTTAACAAAAGGTGCATCTTTATAGAAGTCTTGATAAGAAAAAATAATATCTTCTTCATAAATATCATACTCCTCATATTCATTTAAAGTAATGTACATCGTCGCAAAAATTCCCCTTGTAAAATTTCCACGCATCGGAATAAAATTGATTTGTCCATCAAAATCAGGAGCTATATCTTTCAAACTTTGTTCAATTTCTCCCAGATGTTGATGAGAAAAGGGTTTGTAAATCGATACATTTTCACTTCTCCAGCTAAAATGAGTAGTTTCTGAAAGAGATTGTCCTGCACCTGTCGAACCTGTCAAGGCGTGAATATGCCATTCTTTTATGTTTGGAAAATATTTTGTCAAAGGCAAAGTTCCCAATTGAATAGCCGTAGCAAAACAACCGGGATTGGCTATATGATTACTCTTTTTTATTTTTTGAGCATAAATTTCGGGCAAACCATAGACAAATTCTAGTTCTTTTTCTAGTTCTTTTTCTTGGTCTGTTATTGTCTTGACTTTCAGAAATTTATCTTTATTCAATCTAAAATCATTACTCAAATCTATAATTTTGGTCGTTTCAGAAAACGGATTTTCTAACAAAAAACGAGTAGAATTTCCGTGTCCCAAACACAAAAAGACAACATCAATTTGAGGATTTACTTTTTGAGAAAAAACTAAATCAGAATGAAATAAATCTGTATGAATTTCGCTTATTTTTTTGTCAGAATGGGAATGAGAATAGACAAAATCAATTTCTGTATTTGGGTGGTTGATAAGACAACGCAAAAGTTCTCCAGCTACATAACCACTTCCTCCAACGATTCCGACTTTTATTTTTTTATTTTTCATTTTTTTGAGTTTCTGCTTGAACTTTAGTTTGAGCTTTGGTTTGAATTTGAGTAAAAATTTGAAGTGGATTTCCTAAAATTTTTGTGAATCCTTTTGCATCTTCTCCTGTCCAATTTTTATTCATTTCGCCATATTGTCCAAAATCTGATTTCATTAAATCAAAATCTGACTCAATTCCTTGCACAACAAAACGATACGGAAACAATTCGACAAACACTTTTCCCGTAACATTCTTTTGAGAATCCTCTAAAAACGTTTCGATATTTCTCATCACAGGCTCAAAATATTGCGATTCGTGGATAAACATTCCATACCAATTACTTAACTGTTCTTTCCAATACATTTGCCATTTTGAAAGTGTATGTTTTTCTAAAGTATGATGCGATTTTATGATAATACTTGCTGCTGCTGCCTCAAAACCTACTCTTCTTTTTATTCCAATAATTGTATCTCCTACGTGCGTATCTCTTCCGATTGCATATTTATTTGCCATATATTCTAATGTTTGAATGGCTTTTACAGGAGTCATTTTTTCATCGTTTATGCCACAAAGTTCTCCCTTTTCAAATTCTAAAGTAACCATTTGCATTCCATTTTCTACTAACTGACTTGGATAAGCCTCTTCAGGTAGAGATTTGTGAGAAGTCAAAGTTTCTGCACCTCCTACGCTTGTTCCCCAAAGTCCTTTATTGATAGAATATTTTGCTTTTTCCCATTCCAAACCTACTCCATGAGATTTTAGATAATTTACTTCTTGTTCTCTTGAAAGCTGTTGTTCTCTAATTGGTGTAAGAATTTCTATTTGAGGAGCAATTAATTGAAACACTAAATCAAAACGAATTTGGTCATTTCCAGCTCCTGTACTTCCATGTGCAATATAATCAGCTTCAATTTTGGTCGCATATTCTGCTAATGCAATAGCTTGATAGGTTCTCTCGGCACTTACTGACAAAGGATAGGGATTATTTCGAAGTACATTTCCATAAATTAAATACCGAATTATTTTATAATAATATTCCTCTGTTACTTCTAAAGTCGTATGATGAAGAGAGCCTAAATTCAATGCTTTTTGTTCGATTTCTTGAAGTTCTTTTTCAGAAAAACCTCCTGTATTGACGACTGCTGTATAAACGTCAAGATTTTTTTCGTGTGTTAAATATTTGACACAATAGGAAGTATCTAAGCCACCACTAAAAGCAAGAAGGACTTTTTTAGAACTGGTTGATTTATTTTTAGACATGTTTTTGAAAGTTTTGAGGTTATTTTACTTTGTTTTCTTGATTAATTACTTCTTTAAAGATGGGAAACAAACTCACTTTGCGTTGAAGGCGAATGCTACGAAGTTTGAGAAAGCGAATAAAGTTATCCCATGTTTGTCGTTTTTCTTCAGGTTTTGAAGGAGCTACATGAGTAGCCAAATCACACATCATTCCTGTACAAAGGCACATTTTTCGGTCGTTTCGCTGTAAAATATCATAATTGACACAACCTTGACACCCTTTCCAAAAAGCATCGTCTTGTGTAAGTTCAGAAAAAGTAACAGGTTTATAACCCAATTCAGAATTAATTTTCATGACGGCAAGGCTTGTCGTAATTCCAAAAAGTTTAGAATTGGGATATTTTTTCTTAGACAATTCAAAAATTGCCTTCTTGATAGATTTGGCTAAACCTGTTTTTCGATAATCTGGGTGAACAATCAAACCCGAATTGACTACATATTTTTGGTCTTGCCATGTTTCGATATAACAAAAACCGACTACTTTTTTGTCGTTTTCTTGGTTGTCAAAGGCAATAATTGCCTTTCCTTCTTGCATTTTTTGCTGAATATAAAGTGGGTCACGTTTGGCAATTCCTGTTCCTCTAGCTTTGGCTGCCTCCTCAATCATTTGGCATAGCAAAAAACCATACTGCTGATGGCTTGCATCAGCAACTACTATTGATATCATAATAAAAATAGGGAAAATGTAGAATAGAGAGTATGCTAAACTAACCAACTATATAAAATTGGATAAAGCAAAACTATATTCTTAATTTGAGTAAACTTAATTGAGATAAAAAAGAAAATGAATGAGATTTTATAAAATCGATAATACAGACGAGGGAAGGACAAAACACGTAGTTCTGTCAAAACTATATAGACGCACCAAGGCGAAAACGTCGTGAACGTTTTACGCTAGTAGAGCTAATTGAGATTTGCTCTTGTGAAGGATAATATGTGCAATAGTTTTTTGTCATTGATGGGACAATATTACAATTTTTTTTGTAAAGACAAAATTTTAGAAAAAACAGCATCGTATTTTTAACAAGTATTGAGATTAGGTAGTAGAAAAAACACTTTGAATTTCTTCCATCAATTTCTCCAAACTTTCCACCTGTTTTACGCCAAATCTTTGACAAACAATATCTACATTTCCTTTTCTCCAATAACCTGTCGGACAACACACCACAACATTTTTATTTCTAGCAAAAAGTCCTAATTCTAACAAACTAATAGGAGCTTGTGAAGTAGGCGCAAAATAAAAAACAATCAAATCAGCGAGTTCTAAAGCATCTAATTCCCAAGTTACTTGCACGTTGAAATGTTTGTTTTCGATGGTTTGCTCCCAAGAACGATCCCAGTCTTTTCTGCGTGGATTGAGAAAACAAAGTGCTTCATTTTCTTTGAAATGAGCAATAATTTCTTGCTGCCAATCAACAGCATTTCCCATGTCAATACTTCCTGCTAAGAAAATACTTTTTTGATTTTGGGAAAGTTGAATTTTTTGAGGTGGATAAAATGTAGGCATATTATTTTAGAATTTATCAGTTAAGACTTCTTTGTCTAAAATTTTATCGTACCATTCCTTACGAATTTCTTTACTTTTTATATCATTGTTGATTCGTTTTAAAAATTCTTTAAAATCATTATTCATTCTTGTTAGTTTATCCATCATTTCCCAATCCAAATTTTCTCTAGTTCGTGCTGGTAAAAGAATTTCGCTATTGTCTGGGTCTTGAATGTATAATTTTATAATTCCAATTCCAAAAGAGGTAGAAAGACGTTTGAGTTCACTATTAAACTCATCATCTGAATCTATTTCTGCTGCAACTAGATAACTTTCATTTGCCCAAGAAGAATTTGAAACCGTTTGAAAAAATACTTCTCTAAGATTAGTAAAGGTAATTTTTCGTTTGAGTTCGAAGGAATATAATTTAAAAGCTGGATTTCCTGTTGTATTGCTAAATTCTGTCAATTCACTTTGCCAATCTTCTATCGAAAAATGACAACCGACCATATCAGGGTGTATCCATTCTCCATATTCTTTTTTTGTTGAAGCTGAATGATTAATTGTTTTGAGATAAGTGCGTAAATAGTAATAGGCATAATAAGCCAAAACAGCGTGTAATTCTTTTTCTAAATAAGTCGTTTTTTCTAACTTTTTGAGTTGTTTAGTTTCTTTTTCTATTTCTATGATCTCTTGTTGCTCTGCTTCTTCAACTCGTTTTTCTATATTTTCAAAAGATTTGAGAAAGAATTTTTTTGGACGAGAAACCGTAGAATCAAAAATACCATTCGGATTATCTCTAACACTAACATATAATAATGCTCCTAAGGTTGAGGCAGGTGTTTTTCCCAAACTACCCAGTATTTTGTCATATCCTTTTTCTACTCCAAAACTCCAAATGTCATTTGCTTTCATTGGAGTTTGAGTTTCTTGTAATACTTTTTCGGCTAATTCTAGAAAAGTCATTTTATGTAAATTATCAGTTTTTAATTTTAATATGATAATATTCTACATTATTTTTGAATAAAACAAGAAATATAGGTTTTATTTTAGAGTAATAAATCAACTATTGTCAGAGTTATTTTGGATTAGCAAAAAAACTACTGACAAAGTTTTTGTTCTTTTTCCCTAAACAGTTGTCATTTCTGTTCCTTCCACTTCCAAAATCAAATTTTTGTTATATGCACTAGATGGAGTTTGAAAACCTATTTTAAAATCTCCACTCAAAACTTTTTCAGTAATCAAAAGAGCTGTAATTGAAGTCAATTTGTAACCTTCTGGCGTAATAAGTCTCGCTTCTATGGTAGTTGTTCCATCAGTTACTTTTCCCCATAAATAACTATAATTAGAGTTTCTTTTTTCTTCATTAGGACCTTTTTCTCTTTCTTTGATTTTCTTTTTGATAAAACCTTTTACGAAATCATTTTTTAGCGCAAACGAAAAATAACCACTCATTTCCATTGCTTTTATAGCTTTTGGAGGTTGAGCCATAAAAACTTTAATATTCGGAATTTCTGTAGAATGAAAAGCCGTCGAAACATCTCCCCAAGGAATAACAAAATATTGCATAACTTATTGATTATCAGCGTTTTAAAACATATTTGATATTTCAAGGTGTCAATAAAGATGTCAAATAAATACCTAAAATATTTTAACTAGACACTTTTATATTCTTTCCCTAACTAATTTTTTCACTTTTCCTGATTGACCAACTTAGCCAACATTTCACTCTTAATCTGCTGTGCTCTATTACTCACATCAAATTGGAATGAGCTTAATAAGACTTGCTCCTCTTCTCCTGTAATTTTGGATAAAATTTTACTTTGATTCTTTAAGATGATTTCTAAATGCGCTTGTATAGAAGCATTTGAAGCAATGGTATTGGCGAATAGTTTTTCTGTAGAAATTGAAGACATAAATATATTTAGGTTTATTGTAAAATACAAATCTACTGTTTTTAAAATTATTCTCTACTCAACGACTTTTCTAACAAACCTTGAGTAACCTCTAACTGCTTTCTTAGAAAAAGATTTTCATTTTTTAAGTGCTTAACTTCTGCTTGAAGACTTTGTACTTCTAAGTTGTTTTGATGATTGTTTTTTACTTGCCTTGACTGACTAATGATGTTGTGATGGTCGCCGTTTACAGTGTATCTTTTATCATTAGAGTTGTCAAAAATACATTCGCTTTGTATGAATATGAATTGTTGTATTGTGTTGGTTTCCTGATTTTCCAATGCTTTAGCTACGTTTTTATATGAACAATAGGGTTTGTGTAAAAAGTATTTAAATTCGTTTTTTATAAAAAGCAATAAAAAAGACTACCTAAACTAATAGGAAGTCTTTTTTTAATTATATTGTTTTTATGTATTAGCAACCAAAAAAATGGATTAGCATATAACTAACTGAATAATAGAAAATTAGAAAAATTATATTTTTATTATTTTTTGTTAATTGCTATTTTTTCTCTCTATCTAAAAATCATGTCTCAAAAAACAAACTCATTCAATTCCTTTTTTATATTCTTCCATTGAGGAAGGTAGTGATTCATATACGCATAAAAACGTTCGTTGTGATGGCGTTCAAGAAGATGTGTAAGTTCGTGAACAATGACATATTCTAAGCAATGCAATGGTTTTTTAGCTAACTCTAAATTAAGCCAAATTCTCTTTTCTTCAATGGTGCAAGTCCCCCATTTTGTTTTCATTTGTTTGATACGCCAATCATTACATTTTACGCCCATTTTGGTTTCCCATTTTTCTATTAGTTGAGGAATATGTTTTGTAAGTTCTGAACGATACCAATCATTCATTACTTTTTCCTTTTGCTCTTGCGTAGAATTAGGACGTACTTGTAAATCTAAATGAGTTTTAGACTTTAGGCTTACTTTTGGAGCTTCGTCTTTTTCTGTAATGCGAAGCAGATAACGATGACCTTGAAAATAATGGCTTTCTTTTTCTTTATATTCTCGCTTAGATTGGCGTTCCTGTTTTTGGAAACTGCGTTGCTGTCTTCTTATCCAACCAATTTTGGAAACTACAAACAATCTCAATGTATCATCACTCACACTTAGAGGAGCTGCCAAACGAATACGCCCCTCAGGAGGATGTACTGATAAATGAACATTTTTAATGCCTTTGCGAATGACATCAATGTTCAAATCTTTGCTTATTTCTAATGTGTTGCTTTCGGCTATCATACGTATTCAGATTGCTGTTTTATGATTTCAAAAATAGATTCTAAGTGTGATTCCATTTTATTTTCTACTAAGATAGGAAGAACAATCTGTAATTTCAACTGTCTTTCCTTAATAAAATGACCTATCCAATTATCATATTTGTTGAGTAAAATAGATTCATTCAATGCCAATGCAACCTCTCTATTATTTTCCAAATTATCATACAAAGCTCTTTTTGCAGATGTATTTATATCATTAGGGTAGCTTTCCTTCTTTGCGTTGGGTTGCATATCCTTTGCTAACTCTTCGTAC
This sequence comes from Bernardetia sp., assembly GCA_036846465.1. Lineage (GTDB taxonomy): Bacteria > Bacteroidota > Bacteroidia > Cytophagales > Bernardetiaceae > Bernardetia. The sequence continues at coordinate 2,428 of DAIUBX010000010.1, read as the reverse complement.
TTTTTCAATAATTCTTCATAACTAATAGCATTGTTTTTACGCTGGTCTATCAAATCACTCAATAATTCGCTCATTTTTCCATAAAAAATAGGATTGATAGGCATTTCTTGAATAATGATTTTACGAATATTATTTTCTACTGCCTCAGAAATAGATTCTTTACTTTTTTTGATTTGAGGAGATAATTGTTCGGTAGCATTTTCAATTCCATTTTCGACGATGAGTTGTAAAAGACTTTTTTCTCCCAAATTGGAAAGCATACGACTTGGGTCTGCTGTCAGATACATATCCAATAACTGACGCATTTCTGGTTCATATTTTTTCAAATCTATATAATCGCCACTATATTCTTTAATACTATTTCGTAACTCTGTATATTCATTGACTAGCTTTTTTATCTTATCAACTTCTTCTTTAGAATAGGATTGTAGAATTTCAGTAGCAATGTTATTATAAGAACGAATCAAGGAAACAACAGCTTTATAAAAGACTAAACGTTTTTGTTCTCTTTCTTTTAATTCTTCTGGTTTGGAAGGATTGCCACAAAAATAATGATAGTATTGAGGTAAATCTTTTGGAGCTTCGACAGGCTCACAAAGACGATGCAAGGTTTCTAAAGCATCATCTAATCGTTCTTTGTTTTTGTCTTGACGACTAGAAAGCAAACCTTTTATATCTGCCTCATCAAACCCATCAAAAGCATCTGATGTATAAGTAGTAAGGGAATCTTCTAGTTTGCCGAACAAACTTTGATAATCTACAATATATCCAAAGTCTTTATAATAATCATCGCCTTCTTCTTCTTTGCCCAAACGGTTGGTTCTACAAATCGCTTGAAAAAGCCCGTGGTCTTGCATTTTTTTGTCAATGTAAAGATACGTACAATGAATAGCATCAATAAAGTTTTTCGAAACAAAACAACCGTTGAGCCTGTAAGTGTAAAAACAAGCAAAACCATTATCACTTGAAAGGTGCTTTTAAGTTGCCATTTTTGCATAAGTTTTTGCAAAACATTGGCTTTTAGGATATTTTCCATTGATTTTTTAGAAAGTTAAAAACCTATAAGGTCTTCAAGACCTTATAGGTTTGGTGAAAAAAATTATTTCATTTGTAAGACAAAATCGGCTATTTTTTCCAAATCAGCCTCAGAAATTTGTCCTTCAAACCCTGGCATTTGCGGATAACCTTCTCGCTTTTTGCCTGGGGCTTTTATCCATTTTACAAGCCCTACTTTGTCCGAAGCATAAATTTGCTGCATTTCGGTTACGGGCGGTCCTACCAATTTTTTGTCTTTGGCGTGGCAAACCGAACATTTGGTTTCCCAAATACTTGCTCCCGTAACTTCTACGACTTCTTCCTTTTTGGACGTGGCGTTCTTTTTGGCTTCCTCTACTTGTGCCATATAGGTTTCGGTATTTTTTGCCATAGCGGCTCGGTGTGGTGCAAGGGCATTGGCACGATACAAATGTCGTCCTGTTCCCATAAAAACAACGGTTAGAGAAAGCAAAACCGCTATTCGGGTGAAGTATTTGCCTATTTCTTCGGCTTTTGCCGTAACTTCTTTCCACAAATACCAAGTTGGGAAAATGGCAATGCCTGCTCCTGTGAGAATGGTAAAAATCATATCCATTCCCAAACCTTGGTTGGGTAAAGTGAACAAAATAACGGGACCAAAAAGGAATTGGGCAATAGAACACGCAAAAGCAATGCTATAAAAACGCTTTTGGAAATCGTAACGGCTGTATGTTTTGAAAACTTCTTCAAAAGGATAGGTTTTTCGGCTTATCCAATAAACCAAAAACAAAGACGTAACCGTTAGTGAAGCATTAAAAAAGTGGAAATATCTTGGAAAAACATTGGGCAATAACAGTGCGTCCAAAAAACCACCTACTACACTCCATTTATCAGGAAAAAGCATTAGGTTGATGTTGGTCAAAAATACCAAAGGAATAAACAAGAAAATTGCCATTGGCAAAGTCAAAATGGCTACGTGCAAAGGACGATTATTTTCCAATTTTTCGTAAGTGTATTTGTGCAGATACAACACCAAAAGGGCTATCGTTACCAACGGAATAACCATTATCCAAACCAAACCCGTTAAGGCATTGGCAGCATAAAAAAACTTGGTGTAAAGCGTATTGATAATGAGCAAAGGGGCAACACCCATCACGATTGCCAAACTTTTATTGACAGTAATCGTAGCAGCAATTTCTTTTGAAAGTTTGAAATAATCGTTGTTTTTGATGCCCAAAAATTCAAAGAAAAGGCACAGCAGCGTACCGCCAACCATTAGGTTAATAAAAAGAATATGAGCCAAAAAACTCACTATCAAAAGTACCACCAACAACCATTCGGGAAGTGGCAAAGGCAAAGGAATATCTTTTCCGACATCAACACTTTGCAGGAAGATAAATCCAAATATATGATT
>DAIUBX010000009.1:6051-16399 GCA_036846465.1 Bernardetia sp. | reverse complement strand
GGACATGGGAATTGGGACATGGGAATTGGGACATGGGAATTGGGACATGGGAATTGGGACATGGGAATTAGGAATTAGGACATGGAAATGGAAATAAAAATTACATTGAATGATAAAAGCTAACCATAAAATGATATATTAGTGTTTTCTTGTTAGTTTTTAATTATTCAATCTCAATTTTATTATGGTACGCACTTTTAAAGATTTAATTGTTTGGCAAGAAGCCTTAGAATTTGTTGTAGATGTTTATAAAGTTACTGAGAAATTTCCAAAATCAGAGATGTATGGATTGACTAACCAAATACGAAGATCTGCTGTTTCTATTCCTTCAAATATTGCAGAAGGAAATCAAAGAAATAGCATTCCTCAATACCTTAAATTTGTATCTATTGCTAGAGGTTCTTTAGGAGAATTAGAAACACAAATTATTCTTTCTCATAAATTAGACTATGTAGATAAAAATACACAAGATGATTTATTACTAAAAGTAGAAAAAATAGGCAGACTAATAGGAGGACTTATGAAATCATTAAAAGCAAAAACTTAGTATTCCCATGTCCTAATTCCCATGTCCCATGTCCCAATTTACACTCTCAAACCCAAAATAGTCATATCATCTCGTTGAGGTTCGCCATTTTTAAATGTTTCAAACTCTTTTATCAGTTCTAGTTTTTGCGTAGCAAAAGGATATTCTTTTATTTGATCCAAAAACTGTGATAGCTTTTGAGTTCCGTATTTTATTCTCTCAGAATTGTTTTGGTCTGCAAATCCGTCTGTTGTGAGATAAAGCATATCACCTGTTTGTAAGTGGAGTGTATGGGTAATAAACTGCTGATTTTCTTGTTTTTGTTTTCCTCCTATACTTCTATTATTTCCTTTTATTTTTAAAAATTCTCCTCCTTGTACGTAATAAAGTGGGCGATGTGCTCCTGCAAAAGTTACTTGTTTTCCAAAATCAGTAGTTTCGATGGCACAAATAGCGACTTCCATTCCGTCATCATTTTTTCCTTCATTTTGCTTTAAAGCGTGTTGAATTTCTAAATGTAAAACCTCCAAAATCATAGCAGGATCATGGATTTTACTTTGTCCAATAATTTTATTCAGAAGGGTTTGTCCAATCATTGACATAAACGCCCCCGGAACGCCGTGTCCTGTACAGTCCGCAACAGCCACAAACGTTTTTCTCTTCTTACGATAAACCCAATAATAATCTCCTGAAACTACTTTTTGAGGTTTGTAAATGGCAAAACTATCAATAAAATATTCATTTAATTCGCTTTCCGTAGGCAAAACGGCATCTTGAATCTGACGAGCATATCGAATAGAATCCATTATTTGATTTTGTGAACGCTCAATTTCTTCTGTTTTTTCTTGGCTTTCATGCAAACTACTCTGTATTTTGTTTAACATCAAACCAAAATCTTTTGAAAGCCAGCCTATTTCATCATTTGTAATAATTGGATTGATAGAATACTGTTCTGAAAAGTCATTTTTGATAACTTTATGAATTGATTTTGAAAGCTGACGAACAGGCAAACTCAGTTTTTTACTAATCAAGTAACTCACTACCATTCCCAAAATAAAACATAAAAGAACAACTGCACCTAGTGTATATTTTATTCGGTAGGTTATTTCTTGTGCTTGTAAATCGCCTTCTTTGTTTATTTCTGCGATAATATCAGCAATTTGATAGGCTTTTTGTTGGGTTTGGTGGCGCATTCCTTCATGAACATTCAATCCAATTTGTTTTTCATAATCTACCATATCCAAAAAGGCATACTGATATTTTCGGAGTAAATCCAGCATTTCTTCTTGGCGTTTTTCATCTTTGATGGTTGAGCGAATATCTGTGCGAAGTTCTTGAACAGAAAGCGAAAGTTTATCGATATATTCTTCTTCTTTACGAATTATAAAATCTTTTTCATGCCTTCTTATCATCAATAATTTTTCTCTTTTAAAAGGCAAATTTGAATTTTCTATTTCGTGAATAAACTTACGCATCTGTCCTATTTTTCCGTAGTCTTTATGTCCTTTTCGTTCTGTAAGTTGCACCAAACGCTCAAAAAGCACTTCATATTCTCCTACGGATTGCTTTAATTTGAATAGTTTTTTATCAATATCATCATTTCGTAATTCTTCTCTATTTTTTAGAGCTATCAAATTATGCTGAACATCATATAATTTTTGTTTACGACTATTCAAATATTCACTTTCTCCTGTTTCAAAAAAAACTGTATTGATAGTTTCATACGTAAAAAAATCTTTCTCTATTCCACTAAGTGTCTGAATATCAATATGTAGGTCGGTAAGAAGGTCAGTAATACTTTGTATGCGCTCTCGTTTTTCGTAAAACATAAAAATAGAACCTATAATAAGTGCCGTTAGAAGCAAATACACGCTAAAATAGAGTTGTAGCTTGTTTTTTATTCCTCTAAATTTTTTGTTTGATTGATTAGATGCGTTAAAACTGGTAATTTTTTGGTTCATTTCTCTAAAATTATAATCGTAAAATAGCTAGTAATTTATTCTGTACTAATTTGTACTAGAGCTTATTTCTTGACTACAAAATTACGAGGAAGAGCATTCAAAAACTCAAAAAACGCTTTACGAAATAATTACACTTTTATAAAGTTGAAGAAAAAGAAAGAGAATGATAATTAAGGGTTTAATGTAAAAATTAAACTTATAAAAGAATAACTATGATTTTTTAAGTCAAAAAACAACTAAATTATGTTTAATTTAAAGTTCTGTAAATAAATTGTTACGAGTAAAAACATCATTCTGGAGTAAAGAGCAAAACCCTAAAATTAATTTATAATTAAATTGATTTTAGGGTTTTATAAAAAAGGGATTGCATTAATAATTTAGCATTAGCAATTAACCATTTTTTTCGTCTTCTTCTTTAATATCACGTTCTAGTTCAGCCATAAAAACAGCATCAACTGATTCTGCTACGGTTGGGATAATATTCAAAACGCTATCTAATTTTGAAATTGTCATGAGTTTCATAACGTGTTCATTTACAGCAGCAAGAGCCAAATAGCCATTGATTTGTTCAGAAAGGCGTTTTGCAACTAATATCGAACTAAGCCCAGATGAATCTACATACTTGATATCGCCCATATCAAAAATAAGATTGACCATTCCAGACTGGTAGAGCGTAAAAAATTCGGTCTTTAGTTTTGGTGCAACCGAAGAATCTAATTTTTCTTCTTGCAGCTTGAATACGGTATATTGTTCTTGTTTGTTGAGTGTAAATTTCATACTATTTTTTATAATTTTGAAGATGGAGTAGGAATCAAATACTATTATTAGATAATAATATACGAATTAATTTTTCAAAAATTAGCTCGCCAGTTCTTTATTAGGTTAATCGCATCAAAAAACAAAGGTTTTTTGCTTCTCTTTTGTTTTTCTGCCATTGCCAACGTCTTGTTATCTTCGATAACAGACGATTGTCAAGGCAAAAAAACACATTCTCCCTTCGCAAGCGTTCTTTATCGAAGATAAAGAACGTTGCGAATGGGGAAAAACACGCTAAAAGGTGAAAAACATCCAAATTAGATGCGATTAACCTAGTTCTTTATGCTTAGCAATTTACAAAAAAACCTCAAAACCTCTCTATTGTTTAAATCTTGTTTCTTTGGTATTTGGTAGGTTTATGTTTTCAAACTTTTTATAATTCAGCCAAAAATAAAATTTTGATTATTTCTTCGTTTTGTTGCTTTATAGTTTGTTAATGTTACGGATAAATCGTAATTTTGCACTCTTTATAAGTTCCTTTAATTTAAGTTTAAAGAACAATAAAAGATATAAAATCTTTTTTAGGTTTTTATCAGAAAGAAATCAGTTCAAAAAATCGTAAAGTCAAAGTATATTTTTTTATATACAAGATGGAAACGAATAATCAAGAAAAGTAGGCATAACACTTTTATTTTACTATCTAAAAATAAAAGCAACTATTTTTCATCAGACTTTCATTTTATTCCCTCATAAAATCAAAGTTCTGTAATTTAATAATTGGATTGCTCTAATTTTATTAAATTTAGGATTGAAATTAGGTTTTTTATTTAACACAAAGAATTCTTTTTAATCAGATGATTTTTTCTGTTTTTTTAAGAAAAATTTCATCAAAAATAGTTTAACATTAAATGGCAAATCATAAATCAGCCCTCAAACGTATTCGTTCAAATGAAGCTAAACGTCTTCGTAACCGTTACCAGTTAAAAACGACACGTACGTATATCAAACGTCTTCGTGCAATGACTGAAGCAACAGAAGCGAAAGAATTACTTCCTAAAGTAGTTGCAATGGTAGATAAATTAGCAAAACGCAATATCATTCACGATAGAAACGCAGCTAACAAAAAATCTAAATTGATGAAATTCGTAAACAAACTTTCTGCTCAAAAAGCATAATTTTTAGCAACGAGTTTTGTTTTTTCATTTGACAAAAAGGTAACTTTAATAAACTTAAAGTTACCTTTTTCTATTTAGTAGCCGATAGGTTAGCTTCGCAGAGGGCTAACGCCGTTCCAAGCTATCGCACAACCCCAAAATATCGTACAAAATGATACCCTTGACATCTTGGAAGATGTCAGCTACAGAATACAAAAATGTCTATCCAAACTTCCAAAATCATAGAATTAACAAACAAAACAAAAGAACTACGTCGTTTCATTATCGAACATGTAGCTCAAAACGGTGGACATTTGGGTGCAACTTTGGGAGTAATTGAGCTTACAGTTGCTTTGCATGAAGCCTTTACTTTTTTGGGAACAGAACAATCTGATAAACTTGTTTGGGATGTAGGGCATCAAGCCTACGCACACAAAATTCTGACAGAACGCAAAGAAAATTTTCATACTATCCGAAAACTAAACGGACTTTCAGGTTTTCCATCTATCAAAGAAAGTAAGTTTGATGATTTTGGAACAGGACATTCTTCGACTTCGCTTTCTGCTATTTTGGGAATGGCTGTCGCTTCGCAGTTTTCACAAGATGAAATAATTAAAAACCGTTGGCATATTGCAGTCATTGGAGATGGTGCTTTTACGGCTGGTTTGCCTTTTGAGGCTCTTAATAATATTCAAAATAATGCAGAAAATGACATAAAACCCAATGTTTTGATAATCCTCAATGACAATGGAATGTCTATTGATGAAAATGTAGGAACACTTAAAAGTCATTTTGATGACCTTTCAAAGTGCAACTGGACAAAAAATAAAACAGAACTAAACGAAACAGAAAATAATTTTACTATTCCTTCTATTTTTCAAATTTTTGGAGGAAATTTTCATGGTTCTATCGACGGACATAATCTAGAAACTTTACTTGATTTTTTTGAAGAATTAAAGCAAAATACACAGCAAAATTTATACTCAAACAAAGTTCATTTTCTTCATCTTAAGACCATAAAAGGAAAAGGAATTATTGAAAACTCAGATGAAAAATTTGAGTCAAAATATAATTCGTGGCACGCACCAGCCAAATTTGAACCCAAAACAGGGCAAATTCTTAAATCAGAGCCTTCAAAAAATAAAAAGTCATTTCTCAAATTTCAAGATGTTTTTGGACACACACTTATACAATTAGCTCAAAATAATTCCAAAATTATTGCCATTACTCCTGCTATGGCTTCGGGAAGTTCGCTTTTAGAAATGCAAGAACTTTTTCCTACTAGAGTTTTTGATGTCGGAATTGCAGAACAACATGCTGTTACGTTTTCGGCAGGTTTGGCTACTCAAAAAATGATTCCGTTTTGTGTCATTTATTCTACTTTCTTACAGCGCAGTTATGACCAAATTGTACACGATGTTTGTGTGCAAGAGCTAAAGGTAGTTTTTTGTATTGACCGTGCAGGACTTGTCGGACAAGACGGAGCGACTCATCAAGGCGTTTATGATATTGCTTTTTTGCGACCTATTCCAAATCTTGTTTTGGCTGCACCGATGGACGAAATAGAGTTTCAAAAGATGCTTTTTGCTGCTCAATTAGATGCAACCAAAACTTCTTTTGCTATTCGTTATCCTCGTGGAGAAGGTTTTTTGATAGAGAATAATGAAGAAAGTAAAACTAATTTATTAGAAATTAATGAATTAGAAAAAATAGAAAATGAGATAGAAATAGGAAAAGCAAGACCAATAAAAGAAGCGAATCAAGAAACCCAGCTTGTCATTCTTTCTTATGGAATTGTAGGAAATTTTGTAAAAGAAGCCATGGAAAGGTTAGAAAAAAATGAAATAGAAACGTTTAATAATAAGATAGCGCATTATGATATGCGTTTTTGTAAGCCTTTAGATGAATCAATTTTGCATCAAATTTTTAGCTTTCAGAATATCAGAAATATCATCACGATTGAAGACGGAAGTAAAATAGGAGGTTTTGGAAGTGCTATTTTAGAGTTTCTGAATACCAATAATTATTTAAGACAACTTGATAAAATAGAAATTTTGGGAGTCCCAGACCAAATCATTCCCCACGCAAGTCAGCAAGAACAATATAATTTTTGTAGTATTGATACAGAAGCTGTAATTTCAAAAATCAAGAAGATTATTTGGTAGAAAAGAAGTAAAAACCTACTAAATACAGATTTTCATCGAAAAACAGAAATTTTAAATTTGGAAATGGTTATATTGTTGTGTGTAATAACATTGCGATTTATGACCTTGATTTGGTTATTCTTGTTTAACAAAAACTACACAAAGTTCTGTATAATTCTTTTTTTAAGAAAAACAAACTAACCAAAACAAAAAATAATACCACAAAATATTGGATTAATTTAATGAACCTCCTTTTATTTATCCAAACCTATCAAAAGTCATATTTTAAGTTATCAAACTACCCTATTCCTATTAAAAAAATAGAATGTAAATTGCTACTGTTAATTTATCTAGGAGTATGTTGTATAACAAGCAAAAAGTACAGTCATAACTCTTTTGATGAAAGTTCAAAAGACAATTCAAATTCAACTATTGTATTCAAAAATATCTCAATCTTTGAGGAAAATAATACACTTACCAAAAATACTCTTTACATTATATGACTACTTACGAAGAATTAGAAAATTGCCAAAATCAGCTTCAATCTTTGGTTGATGCACTTGATAGAAGTGCTATTATTTCAATAGCTGATAAAGAAGGAAAAATTACCAAAATAAATGAAGAGTTTTGTCGTATTTCTCAATACACAGAAAAGGAGTTATTAGGAAAAGACCACAAAATTGTAAACTCTGGACATCATACAAAAGAGTTTTGGAAAGAAATGTGGAGAGATATTTCAAGAGGAAAAACATGGCGTGCCGAAGTAAAAAACAAAGCCAAAGATGGTTCTTTTTATTGGGTAGATACTGTGATTAATCCGATGCTAGATAATAAAGGGAAAATTACAAGCTATTTATCTATTCGTTATCTGATTACAGATAAAAAAGAACATGAACTAGAACTTCAAATTAAACAAGAAGAACAACAAGCAACAGAGGAAGAGTTAAGACAAAATTTAGAAGAGTTACAAGCCATTCAAGAGCAAATGGAGGAAAGTAATCAGCAAATTGTAGCCATTACAGAAGCTCTTGATAAAAGTGCTATTGTTTCTATTGCAGACAAACAAGGTAAAATTACAAAAATAAATGATGAGTTTTGTAGAGTTTCTCAATATACAGAAGTTGAATTATTAGGACAAGACCACAGAATTGTAAATTCTGGACATCACACAAAAGAGTTTTGGAAAGAAATGTGGAGAGATATTTCAAGAGGAAAAACATGGCGTGCCGAAGTAAAAAATAAAGCTAAAGATGGTTCTTTTTATTGGGTCGATACGGTAATTAATCCAATGCTAGATGCTGAAGGAAAAATTATAAGTTATTTATCTATTCGTAATTTAATTACAGAGAAAAAACAAGCTGAATTTGAAGTCCAACAACAACAAGAAGAGTTACAAGCAACAGAAGAAGAATTAAGACAAAATCTTGAAGAACTAAATGCTACTCAAGAGCAGCTACAAGAAACTTTCTTATTAAATAAATCCCAACTAGATGCTATCAGTGCCAGTTTTGGGTATGTAGAATTCAATTTGGATAGAAAAATAGTAAAAGTAAATCCAATTTTTGCTAGTTGGACAGAGTTTGATGAAAGTGAACTTATTGGGCTTTCACATAAAGCACTTCTACCACAAGATGAAGAAACAGAATCGTATTTTAAAGACCTTTGGCAAAAATTAGGTGAAGGAAAAACAGTAAGTGGAGTTTTCAGACGAAAAACCAAATCCGATAAAGATTTATGGGTTTTTGGCGCATATTGTCCTGTAACAAATGATAAAGGACAAGTAATTAGAGTAATAAAGATTGCTTCAAATTACAATGCTCAAAAACAAAATGAAATTGAAATCCAAACGCAACAAGAAGAATTACAAGCTACCGAAGAAGAATTAAGACAAAATCTTGAAGAACTGAGTGCTACACAGGAAGAAGTGCAAAATCAGAAGATAAAAATAGAAGAGGAAGGAATGTACAGAAAAGCTATTCTAGAAAATGCTCCAATGATAGTTATTTCAACAGACTTGAAAGGTATAGTTACTAGCTTCAACTCTCTTGCTGAAAATCTATTAGAATATGAAGCTGAAAAGGTAGTTGGAAAAATGTCATTTGCTAGTTTTTATGATAGGAATGAAATCAAAGCACACGCAAAAAATCTTTCAGAAGAGCTAGAAACAAAAATATCGGCAGGTTTTGAAGTATTTACAGCTAAAGCTGATAGAGGTTTGACCGATACAAAAGAATGGACATACATTTCTAAAAATGGAAAAACATTTCCTATTGAACTGCATGTAAGTCTTATCAAAAACGACAAAACTGGAGAAAGTATGGGCTATCTTGGAATGGCTCAAGATATTACAGCAAGAAAGGAAGCCGAAAAAGAACTTGACAAACTCTCTGTGGTGGCACGAGAAACAAGCAATGCCATCGTAATTACGGATGCACAAGGTTATACAACTTGGGTAAATGAAGGTTTTACAAGAACAACAGGCTATACACTTCCTGAAATCATAGGCAAAAAACCTGGTAAATTATTACAAGGCAAAGAAACCAATTTTGACCACGTATTAGCAATTCGTGAAGGCTTGAAATCTAAAAAACCATTTACACAAGAAATCCTAAATTATGATAAAATGGGCAAACAATATTGGTTAGAACTCAATATTACGCCTGTTATAGATGAATTTACAGGAGAAATAACTCAGTTTATTGGAATTGAAACCGATGTTACCAAGCGCAAAAAAGATGAAGAAGACTTAAAACGTCTTTCTGTTGTGGCAAGTGAAACCAGTAATGCTGTCGTTATCACAGATGAACAAGGATATACTGTTTGGGTAAATGAAGGATTTTTGAAAGTAACTGAATATTCTATGACTGAAGTAATAGGAAAAAAACCAGGGGCATTGCTGCAAGGAAAAGATACCAATAGAGAACATGTTTTGGCTATTCGTGAAGGCTTAAAATCCAAAAAACCATTTACGCAAGAAATTCTAAATTATTCTAAATATGGAAAAGAATATTGGTTAGAACTCAGCATTACACCCGTTTTTGATGAAAAAACAGGAGAAGTTATTCAGTTTGTAGGAATTGAAACCGATATTACAACAAGAAAAGAAGCCGAGCAGCTTATTTTAGAAAAAAATAAAATGCTCCAAACTTCAGAAGAAGAACTGCGCCAAAACTTTGAAGAACTTCAAACCACACAAGAAGAACTTCACAAGCAAAAAGGAGAAGTAGAACGAGCATTGACAGAACTCAAAAGTACACAAAGTCAGCTTATTCATAGCGAAAAAATGGCTACGCTAGGACAGCTTGTTGCCAATATTGCACACGAAATAAATACGCCTTTGGGTGCTATTCGTTCGTCGGCTGGTGGAATTGAACAAACACTTACCGAAACGCTACCTATTTTACCTGAATTTTTGAATGCTTTACCACCTAACGAAGTCAAAATATTTAATAAAGCTGTCAAGTTTTCTGCTGAAAATCAATCTTCTCTTTCTTCAAGAGAACAACGCACATTGAAGTATGATTTGATAGATAAACTAGGGTCTTATAAAAATGTGCAGTATGCCAACCGTTTTGCTGATTTGCTTGTCGATAGTGGCATTTATAAAGATGAAAAAATGGTAAATGATATACTGGTATCTAAAAAACCGTATGAGTTACTTCAAACGATACATCATATTTCATCAATAATTAGAAGTAATCAGACGATTCAAATGGCAACGGAAAGAGCATCTAAAATTATTTTTGCACTCAAAAACTTTTCACGCCAAGATCAAAATGGTGTAAAACAAAAAACAGACGTAAATAA
>DAIUBX010000009.1:0-6041 GCA_036846465.1 Bernardetia sp. | reverse complement strand
ACTTATTTTGTATCAAAATCAAATAAAACATGGGATTGAGGTGCAAAAAGAATTAAATGATATTCCTGAAATAATGGGATACCCTGATGAGCTTGTACAGGTATGGACAAATCTTATCCATAATGCGATACAAGCCATGAAAAATGAAGGGTCACTCATCTTGAAAAGTAGAAGAAAAGGAACTAATATTTTGGTAACTATTGGTGATACAGGCACAGGGATTCCGAAAGAAGCCCAAGCGCATATCTTTGATGCTTTCTTTACGACCAAAAAAGCAGGAGAAGGAAGTGGACTTGGATTAGATATTGTCAAAAAAATTGTTGAAAAACACAATGGCAAAATTTGGTTTGAGAGCAAAGAAGGAGAAGGAACTACGTTTTTTGTAGAAATACCTATCTCATGAAGTAGAGTCTAAAAATTACTACCTCTATTTTATCTAATTTTTATCTAATAAAGTAGAGGGTAATTCAGACAGCCCAAACACCAATAAATAACTTACTTAGCCTTTACTTACTTAAACTATGAACTACTTAAAACACGAATTCTATCAAATCATAAAGTCTGATGAAAATGTATTTGATTTCGTTCAAATGAATGCTTTTGATGGACTTTGGTTTTGGAACTTAGAAAAACCAAATGAAAAATGGATAAATCCTAAATTTTGTATGCTTTTAGGATATGAATATGAAGAATTACAAGGCAATCAAATTGAAACCATTGTTTATAGAGAAGATATAGAAAAAATACCAACTATTTTTCATAGTTATAAAAATACTAAATCTACTGTCCATGAAGATGATATACGATTTGTCCATAAAAATGGAACTATTTTATGGATAAAGATGAAAGCTCTTGTTTTTGGAAGTCTTGAAGATAACAATCATAGAGTAGTCGTAACACATGCCAATACAACAAAAGAACATCAACAAGAAGATGATTTGCTCCGTACACTGAATCGGTATGAATCAATGCTAAATACACATAGCATATTTATTATCCGAACAGACATGGAAGGGAAATATACGTATGTTAATAATCATTTTTGTGAAAGGTTCGGACTACAAAGGGAAAATATAATTGGACAAAGTTCTATGACAGCAATCATAGAAGAAGATCACCAAAAGTGTATTGAAACAGTAACTAAATGTTTTGCAGATCCTAATAATACTGTACTTGTTCAACTTAGAAAACCTCTTTTTGATAAAAAAACAGAGCAAGTAACTTCTGAATATATATACACAGACTGGGAGTACAAGCTAATTCTTAATCAAGATGGAGTTCCACAAGAAATTCAATGTGTAGGAATAGAAGTTACAGAAAAAGTTATCGCTGAAAAAGCTCTTCAAGAAAAAGCAAAAGAATTAGAAGCAAGTGAAGAAGAATTACGCCTAAATCTTGAGCAACTAGAAGAAACACAATATGAAGTAATCCATACAAAAAAACTCCTAGAAACCTGTAACGAAGCTGCTCAAATAGGTACTTGGGAACTTAATCTAAATGATTTCACTGCAAAATGGAATAAATTTACAAAGCAAATACATGAAGTAGATGATGATTTTGTATCTACACCTGAAAATGGAATTCTTTTTTTTAAAGAAGGATATAGCCGAGAAATAATCACTAGAGTATTTAGAAGAGCTTTAGAAGAAGGTATTCCTTACGACGAACAAATCAAAATCATTACAGCCAAAGGAAAGGAAATTTGGGCAAGAGCCATCGGAATTCCTACCATGGAAAATGGAAAGTGCATTGAACTTTATGGAACAATTCAAAACATAGATAAACAAAAAACAAATGAAATAAACCTAGAAAAAAAACTAAAAGAACTTGAAGTTTCTCAAAACCAACTCGTACATGCAAGTACACTCCTAGAAACCTGTAATGCAAGTGCAAATATTGGAACATGGGTGTACGATGTAAATACAAGAGATATTGTTTGGGATAAAATTGTACACTCTATTTATGAGTTACCTCATGGAATAGAATTAGATACTCCTGCAAAGATAAATTTCTTTAAAAAAGGAATAAGTAGAGATACAGCAATACGGATGGTAAGAGAAGCACGAGAAAAAGGCAAACCATTTGATGAAGAATTAGAACTTATCAACTTTAGAGGTAATCATAAATGGGTACGTGTTATCGGAATTCCTAAAATGAAAGAGGGAAGGGTTCTTGATTTATATGGTACGTTTCAAGATATTACACCTCAAAAAAGTGCAGAAATTCAACTTAAAGAAAAAGTAGAGGAGCTAGAATTGGCACAAGCAGAAACTCAAAAACTCAAAAACAAACTTACTCTTACTTTAGAAAAAACAGGTATTGGACTTTGGGAGATAAATCTTCTAAATAACGAAGTATATTGGGATAATCAAGTAAAAAAAATGTTAGGGGCAGAAGGTTTAAAAGAAGGGGCATTAGACAAAACAGATAAATTCGGCTATGTCAACGAAGAAGATGGAAAACGTGTCAATAAACTTTTAGATGATTTTATTTCTGGTAAAATTACCGACTACCATATAGTTTATAAGACTATGCCTATACAGGAAGAAATAAAATTTCTTCAATCAAAAGCTATTTTGGTAAAAAATGAAGAAGGAGTTCCTATTTCTGTTTTAGGAATTACCCAAGATATTACGCCTCAAAAAAATGCAGAAATTCAACTTAAAGAAAAAGTAAATGAATTAGAAGAAGCACAACAAGAAATTCAAAAAATTCAAAATAAACTGACCATAACATTAGACAACACAGGAATTGGAACATGGGAGTATGATGTCGCAACCAATAAGATATACTGGGATAATCAAGTTAGAAAGTTGTTTGGAGTTACTGAGTTTGAAGAAATTACTCATGAAATAGCATCATCAAAAGTACCTGAGAAAGAGCTTTTAGTCTTGAATCAAACGTTTGATGATTTAATCATGCAAAAGATTTCAAGCTATCATGTGCAATATCCTGTAAACTTTACTAAGGACACAACGAGGTATTATGACTCTAAAGCCATCTTGATAAAAGATGAGAATAATAAATCTATTTCTGTTTTTGGGGTTACTCAAGACATCACACAACAAACAAAAGCAGAAATTCAATTACAACAAAAGGTAAAAGAACTAGAAAAAGCACAACAAGAAGTTAAAAATATTCAAGCCAAACTAAGCCTAACATTAGAAAAAACAGGGATTGGATTGTGGGAAATAGATTTAAGAAGTAATGAAACCTATTGGGACAAACAGACTAGCAAAATGTTTGGGGTTGAATTATCAGAGAAAATTAATTTTGCGCTTATAGCTCAAAAAATTCATGCAGAAGACATGGAAATTCGCAATCAAACGATTGCAGATTTGGTAAGCCAAAAAATTGCACAGTATCATCTTATTTATAGAACACTTCCTATTGACGGAAAAATACGCTACCACGAAGCAAAAGCTACGCTGCTAAAAGATGAAAGCGAAAATCCTGTGTCTGTATTAGGAATCGTTCAAGATATTACGGAGAAAAAAGAAAATGAAAATATCATTAAAGAACAGAATAAAGAATTAGCAAAATCAGGAGAAGAACTCAAAAGAGGAATCAGAGAAATGTACCATTTACAACAAGATCTGAAAGCTCAAAAGCAACAATTAGAACAGATTTTTGATGCTGTTCCTGCTATGATTTATCAGTTTAAAAGAGATAGTGAAGGTAATGTTTCGTTTCCTTTAGTGAGTAAAGGTTCTGAACTTATTTTGGGTGTAGAACCAAAACAGATTTTAGATAACTCTTCAAATGATATTTTTGAAGCTATACACCCAGATGATTTATTAGGCTTTCAATCTTCTATCAAAACATCTGCTGAAACCATGCAGAAATGGGAGTCCGAACTTCGCATACTCAAAAATGGAAAAGAAGTTTGGATACATGCTACTTCCAAGCCTACTTCTTTAGAAAATGGAGGAATAGTTTGGACTGGAATCATGCAAAATATTGACCAATTAAAAGAGACAGAACACAAAATACAACAACAAAATAAACAACTTCAAGAAACTTTAGATGAACTAAAGACCACACAATCTCAACTCATTCATAATGAAAAAATGACCACACTAGGACAGCTTGTTGCTAGTATTGCTCATGAAATAAATACGCCTCTTGGAGCAATTCGTTCTTCGGCAACAAGTATTGAAAGAATGTTGAAAACGTCACTAGCTATTCTTCCCAAAACAGTCAAGTTATTATCTGATAAACAACTTGAAGACTTTAATTTGTTGATAGAAAAATCCATGGATTCAAATTATTTGCATACTTCAAGAGAAAAAAGACGTATAAAATATGAGTTGATCGATAGCTTAGATACTAGAGGAGTTCCTCAAGCAGACAGAATTTCTGATATACTTGTAGATATTGGAGTACATCAAGAAAAAGAATTGTATGAACCTTTTATACAACTACCAAATGCTGTACAGATTTTGGATGCTGCTTATCAACTAGCTACCATTGCAAGAAGTAATGCAACGGTCATGATTGCAACTGAAAAAGCATCAAAAATTATTATTACACTCAAAAACTTCTCCCGTCAAGACCATACAGGAGAAAAACAGCCTACCAATATTAATGAGAGTTTAGAGAATACACTTGTTTTGTATCACAATAAACTCAAATACGGTATTGAGGTAATCAGACAAATGGAAGTTTTACCTTTGATAAATTCGTATGAAGACGAACTTGCACAAGTTTGGACAAACCTACTTCATAATGCTATTCAAGCCATAGAGAAAAAAGGTAAAATATACTTGACTACCCAAAAACAAGACAACAAAATTCTTGTTTCGTTAAGAGATACAGGTTCAGGAATTCCAGATGAGGCTCAACACAAAATATTTGATGCTTTCTTTACTACTAAGTCAGCAGGAGAAGGAACTGGATTAGGACTCAATATTGTCAGAAAAATTATTGATAAACACGAAGGCAAAATTTGGTTTGAAACTGAAAACGTAGGCGAACATACAGGAACGACTTTCTTTGTAGAATTACCTATAAAATAATTTATTCTCCCCTTATCAACCTTCGGATTACCGAAGGCTTGATAAGGGAAATTTGGTATTGTTTTTAACAAAAAAGCCTTTACAAAACGAATTGTAAAGGCTTTTCTATTTCCTCATTATCAACCTTTGGATTACCGAAGGCTTGCTAAGGGGAATTTTATTTTTCTTTTTTGAAAGACGTTGATAATGGTTGGTAATCCAACCTTAGCAATCGTCGCTAAGATTAAACTCCCAAAAGTAATCTTGAAGGATCTTCAATCAATTCCTTGATTCTATACAGGAAAGTTACAGATTCTTTTCCATCCACAATTCTGTGGTCATACGAAAGAGCAATGTACATAATCGGACGAATCTTAACTTCTCCATTAATTGCCACAGGACGCTCAACAATATTGTGAAGTCCTAAAATAGCTGATTGAGGTGCATTGATAATTGGAGTAGAAAGCATTGAACCAAAAATACCACCATTTGTAATAGTGAATGTTCCACCAGACATCTCATCAATAGTCAGTTTTCCATCTCTAGCTTTGATTGCCAAACGAACTACTTCTTTTTCTACACCTGCAAAAGAAAGCTGCTCTGCATTACGAATCACTGGAACAACTAAACCACGAGGAGAAGAAACTGCAATGGAAACATCGGCATAATTATGATAAATGATTTCGTCATTATTTTCACCTGTAATTTGAGCATTTACTCCCGGAATTTCCATAAGAGCCATCGTTACAGCCTTTGTAAAAAATGACATAAATCCTAGACCTACTTCGTGCGTTTCTTTGAACTTGTCTTTGTATTTTTTACGCATTTCCATAACAGCCGACATATCTACTTCATTGAAAGTAGTAAGCATAGCCGTTTGATTTTTTGCAGCTACCAAACGTTTTGCAATCGTCTTACGAAGTGAAGACATGCGCTCTATATTTGTACTACGGTCGCCTTGACTTGAAGTTTCAGCAGTTGCTGGTGCTTTTTCATCTTTTTTAGATGAAGCAGCAGGGGCTTTTGGTTGAGAAGTTGCAGTCT